>CAMWIB010000133.1 GCA_947174215.1 uncultured Clostridia bacterium | reverse complement strand
TGGTAGCGTCGGTACCCGCCTTGTTCATTCTTGCGAAGCGGAAAGGCACGTACTTAGCGCCGCCGTCGTCCGAATTATCACGGATACCAAGCTCAAACGTAACCGTTTCGCCACGCTTGAAGGTAGTAGCGTTGTTGCCCTCGCTGTTTTTCTGAGCGATAGTCGCAGAGCCGTTTTCAAGCAAATTACTCACGCGGACGTTTGAACTTATCGTATACGTCTGCGCGTCGGCAAGCACGTAGTAGATGTTTATATCCGAATAGTTACCCGCTTGGTCCACAACCCACGAGTAGACAACGCGCATACCTCCTCTCTTAGCTTCGACGAGGTCGAGCGGGAAGTCTGAATACGCACCGTCCAAGGTCTTTACGGACTTACCCACGAAACGGTCGAAGTAAGTATTTCCGTTTGCTTCCGTGATTTGAGTATACATTGAGCCTATCACGTCAACGAGCTTATCGTCCTGCGCCGTTGCAAGCGCGCTAAGACCTGCCGCGTCGGTAACAAACTTAATACCGTAGAACACCTTTATGCCCGCGCCGTAAGCTTCGCTTGTGGACAGGTTATCCTCAAATGAAATCTTTGCGGGAAGATTGTAGTTTGCCGTATACCACTGCTTTGACGCGATATTTATATTGTAGTTGTTTGCGCCCTCTTTGAGGAACTCGCCCTCATCGGACAGTACGGGAGCGTCAGGTCTATTTCTGTCGATAAGCACCTGCACGCCGCCATTCCAAGAGTTATTCACCCATCTGATAACTTTTGAAGGTTCATTATCCACGTCGCCTTCGTTCTTATAAGTGCCGACGTACGAGGTAAACGTCGTTATCCACGCGACGTTTGGATATATTCCGTCAACCGCGCCTGCGAACGTGATTACAAACTTCGCGCCGTAGTCGCCGATGTCCTCGTATTGTATTGTTATATCTGTATTACTAAGAGTAGTATATATATATATATCCTTACTATTTGAACTCATAATCTCGTCGTTGAACGAGATGAATCTCTGACTTGCAAGAGCGCGGTCAAAGGTGAGATAGAACACGTTATCATTGTTATCGCCAAAGACCAGAGTATTTCCCGAAATATTTGCTTTATTGAAGATTATTTCAAGCGTCGTTTCGCCGGTGGACCATTTGCCGTTCTCCGCCGCAGAAATATTGACTTCCGTGCCGTCGCTGTCCTTGACGTAGCTCAGATTGACGTCATACAGAGGATTTTCGTAGTCTACTCTTACAAAGAAATTCTTTACCGTAGTACTGAAATTGCCAGCCGCGTCCATGGCGTAGAAGCTGAACATATAGTAGCCCGAACCAGTCGGATTCTGGGCGTATGAATCGCTTGACAGGCAGTCCGGATTGCCAACTCCGTATGCGTTAGAACCGTATGCCTTTGCCATACCTGTTGCAAAATTATATTCGAAGTTTTGCAACGTTCTGAATCCGATAGGCGTAAGACTCTTATATTTGTCGTTGTCAAACATCGCCGTAGCAGATGATGCAGTACTCATTCCGCCCGTCGTCTTATCGAAATCGGCTCTTGTTTCAGCCTTCTTTACAGTATAGAACCAAAGATACGGAGAATAGTTTGCGAGCAGCTTTTCATCATCCGTGGGTGCCGCGCTCGACATAGCAAACTTTGCCTGCGTATCTTTTATCCACAGCATATTATGTACCGAGTTCTTTGTGGCTGTCATTTTATCGGTATCGGTCGTAACAACGTTATTCGTCGGTTTGCTCGTATCTATGCCCTTGAAGTTTGTGGTAAAAGTACTACTTTTTCCGCCGTAATCTGAAACGGTTATCTTTACGTTCGCATTATCGAACATATAAAGGTACACTGTCACTCGGCTGTTGCAATCTTTAAGTACTTCCGCACAACCCACGGGAACGGTAGCGTTACCAACGTATATTGCCTTATATAAGCCCGAACCGTATGCCGACGAGCTTGATGTTCCCGCCGAGCCTGTCATGTCGAACGTGGTCTTATCGCCAATGCTTACGGTCTTTATTCCCGAACACATACGGTTTATATTATAACTCGTGCTGGTAGTATAATCTAACCACGATGAACCGTTGTACCAATATCCGCCTATACCTGCGTATTTTCTATAATTCGCGTCGCTTTGTGCGCCCGCCAAGTTAAATCCGTCGTTAGGATATGAATAATCGTAAGTATCGCTGAACTTTAATTGAGCAGTCTTGAAATAATCGCCCGAAGTTGTCGTTGAACTTCCTGACTTATAATAATTCTTAGACGCAATCTTCTTGCTTGTGTAAGATTTGAGGGTTTGATTGCCAACGCCGTACTCTATCGTATCGAGAGCGCTTTCAAGTCCGCTTGCAATGCTGTCATAGTAGACGGGAAGATTTTTCACGTTCGTGATTACCGGGCTGTACGTTTCCGCGGCAGAGCCTGTCACAAACGACCTTGTCATAATTGGTGCGCCACCGTCGCTGAACGTTGTTGAAGAGTTTCTTGTAGGTTCGGTAAACTTAATGGTGAATATAATGTTAAGCTTGGAAATCTGGCACAATCTGTCAGTACCGATACCCTGAGTCTGTGCCATTCCGTATGAAATCGCTATGAAGTTGTTATTGCCATCGTTCAGGTTCAAATCCACACTTGCGTTTTGCGTAGTACCTTTTTTTCCGTAATCTCCGTGGTTTGTTGTGTAATAAGTATCAACCGTAGCCGCGGAGCTTCTCGCACCAGCTCTGAAATTGCCATATCTGTACTCTTGGCATTTAAATGTGGTTTCAACCTTAGCGGTTATAGCAAATCCGTTTTGGTTTTTGATGAGTCCCATCATGAAGTCGCTGAGCTGATAATTCATGACCATATCAGCGTCAAACTTTGCCGCCGTATCCAATACGCCCCATTCAAGCGAGCCTGACGTACCGCTACCCGTTGTAATACGAATTTTGGTCTTACCACCTGATTTTTTTACTGCGCAAGTATTCGTAGTTGTTTCAGGAGTCAAAAGGTTATCCGTCCATGTCCACTCACCTTTTGTACTGTTATACGAAGATGCAAAAAAGTCTGTTAAAGTGGTACCATTAAACTGACTCTTTATCGGAGACGCACTACCAAACTCATTAACACCTTCCGCGGAATCCTCTGCCATTGCTACCTGCGAAAGCTCGGTGCCGCCGATTGCGCCTGTGTCGAACGCCATCACAAGACCAAACACAGTGACAAAGCAAACCATTGCCACGATAAGCCACATTGCGTTCTTCAATGACTTTCTAACTTTCCCCATAATCTACCCCTCTTTTTGCTCAACATTCAAAACTTTTGTTCATTCGTTTCGTACTTAATTTTCCCGTGCCGCTCGCATTCGCCACGTTTCGTCGCTCTCGCTTGCCACACATTTTACGCTTTATTACCTCTTGCGCGCTCCCTTACGCGTATACGCGCGTAGCGGCTATGCACGCGTGCGCCCGCATACACGACCACACGCTATTATATTACACTCTATACCCCTGAAATGTCAACCCCCAATTTCATTCGTAACAAATTTTTTTGCGAATATTCCTCTTTTTTATCCATTTCACTCTGTGACGAAACTTTTTATCCATTTCACTCTGCGATGAAACCGCACACTCCTTCGTCATTGCGAGCAACGCGAAGCAATCCAGAACCCATCACTATCCCTCTGCAATAAAACCACATCCCCTTCCGTCATTGCGAGCAACGCGAAGCAATTCAGCCCCCCCCTCACACATAAATCTCCACGATGAAACCGCTCACCCCCTCTTACGTTGAATCGTTCTCCTATTGCGAAATCCGTCATTGCGAGCAGCGCGAAGCAATCCAGAACCTCTATCACGTCCAAGCCTCTTCTCTTTTCACTCTTCACTAATTCAAATTCCACCCGTTTAGATTCACGCTTTTACGCCATTTTTTCGGTTATTTCTCGTTTTTTACTCACAATCCGTTTTCATAAGCGCACTCACCTCTATAATCAGAAATATCCGTTTAGATTGCTTGTTTTTGCACAAAAGAGAACTCGTCTTCGCTATTTACTTCTAACCATTTTTCCCAAAATGTCAATTTTAAGTAAACAGTAATGATTAAGTAATAAATAAAAATCGTCAAAGCATTTCCGCTTTGACGATTTCTGGTGGAGACGAGGGGACTCGAACCCCTGGCCTATGCGTTGCGAACGCATCGCTCTACCAACTGA
>CAMWIB010000132.1 GCA_947174215.1 uncultured Clostridia bacterium | reverse complement strand
AAAAACATCTGATATATGTTTATTAAATACATCAGTATTATATCCGTCGATTAGTATTATTGGTATATTAGGATGCGCAAGGCGGATAATTTCGTAGAAGGGCTTGAATGTCTGCTCAAAATCTACAAAAGAATTTGCATTAGCGTTATAATCCATAATAAATGCAGACATTTCGTGCTTAGCGATTATATTAGCGAGAGATTTTTGTCCTTTGCACGCAGCGGAAAATGAATAGTTAATAATATCGCAATCTAACGTCCTGCTAACGATATTCATAAAAGTGTTGCCGCTTCGACAGGCAGACGCACCTTGTGTTCTCGAATTGCCATAAACTACTATGGGCTTTGAGATTTTATAGTCATCGCATCTCTCTATGTGTTTACCTTTTTTTACGCCGATAGATAATTTTTCTACTTTATTGTAATTAGGGAAGTACAACGTAATATTTCTATTGGGTACAACAGTAGCTGAATGAGCAAAGACTTTTTGCCCCTCACAAGGAGCGATGACAGTTCTGTGTTTGATTTTACCTTGTGTGTTTTCGCAATACAAATCAAAGCCATGGGAATTATAAATGTTCATATTATTGTATGCCCAGACTCTTTTGATTTGCGATTTTACAACAATATAGTCAGAATCTGTTTTAAAGCGTAAGCGCACGCCGCAAGTATACTCATTATAGATTTCCAAAAATCTTCTGGTGTCTTCCGCTCGTTCTAAAAGAATAGGATTTATATTTTCAATTTTATTCAAATTACAACTGTCTGGGGTAATTAAAGGTGCGCCAAAAACGAATTCCGTTAGATTGGATATATCATAAAAATCCCACTCTGAATCGGGATATTGTGTGAGGCTTTCTTCAAATTCTTTCAAGTATTCCATATTATTTCACCAGTAACGTTTCCGCAATGCCGACAATTTTGTCTGCAAGCAACTTATGCCCATAGTCGTTTACAATATTTGTAGAGTAGGAAATTCTGTCCAAATCAATTCCTGCAAAAAGCTTTCTACCGTCCAATAAAAATATCCTGTTTGGGTAAGCGTGATTCAGCTCAATAACTGCCTCGCGTACAATTTTTTCTTTTTCAAGATAGCCACCATTCCATTCTCCGAGATAGGGTTGATTTAGAATGATGATAGGGGTGCGTTCAATTGATGACAGGATACTTTCTATATATAAGCGAAAATTGTTTTTAATATGCTCAACACTTGTCCAAACGCCAAATGCTTCCAAAACTATCAAATCGGGATTTAAGCCGCATATAGCTTTGGCAATTCTCAAATCAAGAAAATCATTTTTGTTTAGACCAAGATTATATGCTAATGAATTTAGCTTACGCGCAGTAATATGCGCAAAATCTGCCGCAGCAAATAAGCAACCAGAACCCAAAGTCATTGGACCTCCGCAAAACACGATTTGCGATAAAAAGTTGTTTTTTGACTCTAAGAGATTGTTGGATTCGCCCAAATCCACAAATAAATCGGTAATTTCATTAAAAGAGGGTAGATATAATTGAATGTCACAAAATTTGTTTGTATTTTGATTAAGTATTGCGAACCATTCTTCATTACTCCTTGTAATGCAACATCCGCGAGTGATGAGTTCCGACGAGTTTTCTTTATAAACTGCAAAAAACAATCCGTTTGTTAGTGTTGCACCTATATGCGGCTGAACGACTTTTCTCAAAAGAGAGTATTTGATTTTAATACTTTTGGCATCTGTCTTAAATCTTATGATTATGCCCGCGCTATATCTTAAATCTGGTATTTGTGGAGCAATAAGTCTTGAAAATGAATAGTTTTCGAGATTGCTATTTATAGTTCCGAAAATATAATTCGGATAATCCCTAAAATCAAAAATCATTTGTCCGCCACTTCTAAGTATAATTATTTCTACAATTAACTATTCGACAACTTAAAATTCCTCGCAGTTATTCTTATAATCATAGTTTGATTACGCGCTGAATATTAGTTCAAATAGTATGCTGTACAATGATTATCCTACGATAATCTGTACAAATTATCAAGTAATTTTTACTACTTTGTCGTAATACTGGCAAATTGAATGTTTCTGCGATTTAGTGTAATTCATATGAGGAATTTCTTATCGAGTAACGATAATATATTAAACTATCTTGTGTGTTTCTAATATATATTTAACTTCATCAAATAACAACTGCGGTGACGAACCATAGCGATAGAAGAGCGGTTATCAGGGTGGGAATTGCGACGGTTACGCCTATTTTTAAGAAGCTTAGATAGCTGAATTTTACGTCGTGCTTAGTGAGGATATTGCTCCACATTATTCCTGCGAGCGCGCCGATTGGTGTAAACAGCGCACCGAGGTTGGAGCCTATTATCGTTGCAAAGATAGCGGGCAGTCCTGCCGCGCCGTTTGTTGACTGTATGATGGATGAGAACAGAACGCTCATCGGGATATTATTTATAAAGTTCGATGCGAGGAAGGATGACGCACCGTACTTTAATATTGGCAGACTCTCGCCGAACAGCTTTCCTATCGCGGCGGTCACGCCTTGCTCGTTTAGTACTACAATAAGCACAAACATGGAAAGTACGAAGGGAATCAGTTGGTAGGGCGCGCGTTTAATGCAACCAAGCAGAGCGAGCGGTTTTTGGCGCCTTACGATTGCGATTACCATGGAGAAGATAAACAGACTACCGACGGCGCAGAGGGATACGAGCCACATTTCGAGATTTATGTACGAGCCTATTGCAAGCAGAATTGTGCATACTGCAAGATGAACGATGCCTACCCATAGCGACAGTTTGTCTTTTATTACGACGGCTTCCGCTTCGCCCTCGATAGGGGCGGTGAGCTTCTTGCGGAATAGCAGAAGCAGTGCGAAGAACGCCACGATTCCCGACAGAAGCGTTGGAATTATGCTAATTTTAAGGTATTCCACAAAGCCGACTCCGCAGGCGGTAGCGAGATAGATATTCGTCGGATTGCCTATGATGAGAGCCATACTCCAAGTGTTTGCCGCAACGAATTCCGCGGCGAGGTATGGGATAGGGTTTATATTTGCGTTCTTTGCAAAGTAGCAGATAAACGGCGTGAAGGATAGAATTATGACGTCGTTAGAGGTGAAGACGGTGAGTATCGAAACGGTTATATAAAGATACAAAAACAGCCTCATCTGTCCCGATTTTGCCTTTTTTAGAGCTACGCTTGCGAGGTAGCTGAAAAATCCCAGCTCGTCAAGGAAAATGGATAGCACCGTCATACAGATAAACAATACGAGGATTTTGATTGGATTTATTGCTGTATCGGATATCAGAGCTTTGCCGACTGTCGAGATATCCGCCTTGCCGCACGCGAGCAGTATCGCCGCGCCGACGAGGGTAATTATCCAATAAGTGTCAATAGATATTTTGCCTATGCGTAGCTTGGGGAAAAAGAGTATGCTCAAAATCATGGCAATACATGTGATAGCGCATATAACAATCGAAAGTATCATACCCAAATCTTCGCTTAGTTTTTGATAAATATTATCAAAATAGATTATGCTTTGTCAACGAATATGGGTGTACAAGAGGCTTATAATGGGGATTAAGCGGCGATAAATTTGGTTTAGTAATTGTGAATAAATAGCGCACATTTCTTTCAAGCCGCACTATTGAAACAAGCCGGCAATTTTGATATAATCATTTCGATAATTACAAAGGGAATTACACTTTTTGACGAGAAACAAAATTTTTTGCAATTTTGTATAGTAATTAGTTTGTTTATATGCTATACTAAATCAGTATAACAATTCAATATCAAAAAGCTTAGGAGGATGTTATGCACATCGTATATGACAACGGACGTTATGACGGTCCCGTGGATAGGAACAATAAGCCGCACGGACACGGCGTTATGACTTTTTCGGACGGCAGTAGATATGACGGAGAATGGCGTGACGCTCTGATGCACGGACACGGCGCAATGACGTGGCGTGACGGCACGAAGTACAACGGTGAGTGGCGCGACGGCAAGAGAAGCGGTCACGGTATCGAGGTGTATTCCGACGGTGCGAGATATGACGGTGAGTGGCGTGACGGCAAGAAGGTCGGTCGCGGCATAGCGATATATTCATACGGAGCTAGATAAGACGGCGAGTGGCGGGAAGGATATCTAGAGGGTCGCGGCGTAATCAGAAAAAAATACTGATCTGCGGATGCCGGGG
>CAMWIB010000131.1 GCA_947174215.1 uncultured Clostridia bacterium | reverse complement strand
TCCTAAAACAGTCCCTCCTGCCATCCAAGATTCAAGTTCGCTGCTCAATAAATTAAAAATTCCAATAGTATAGATTTTTTTGTTTTTTGACATCACATATCCGAGCGCATTATCTAAAAAACCGTCAATATCTTTGTTAGCGGTAAGTATAACATCATCCGAATTGTTGTTATTGTTCCGATTATTATTAGAATTTTTGTCGCACGCGATTAACATAGTGGATATGCCCATCAATAACAGTGCAATTACTAAAATTGACGCTACAATACGAAAATTGGTTTTCTTTATCATGGTTATCTCCTGTCGGGCAGTTTGCCCATTTTATATACAAAAAGTGGTATTCCGACGGAATAACCACTTTGTCACTTTTGTATAACAAGTGCATTCCGTAAGATTCACCACAAACCTATTGCACTTTCAATAAAAGTTCAACAACACGGAAAACGCACTTGTTACCGAATGGTACAAATTGAACTTCTTTGAAAACTATTAAGGTTTGTGGTAAAAAAATTATAGCATATGTTTATGCAATTATGCAAGTGCTATTGTGGCTTGGCGGCGGTGATGTTTTTGCACTATTGCGATTTTACCGTTTACTAAACACGCTGGTGAAATATCCAAGAATAAACACACGACGTGTGCGATAGACCGTCATTGCGAGGAGCTTGCGACGAAGCAATCCAGAACGAACGCTATGTCAAAACTGGATTGCTTTACTTCGCTCGCAATGACGATTTGATAGGAATGTAAAAAGTATAAATACACAAAGTATAAAATTGAACGGCGGGGAAAAGGGAACTGCGGAAAATAACAAACGCACGAAGTGTGCGAAGTGTGGGCAAATATCATCAATATAATTTACAAACATAGGTTGACTATTTCGATTGCTTAGTATATATTATATATAACTTAAATAATATCGATTGTATTCGGTCTTATGCCAGTCAATTAAGATATTAGATTGCGTTCGCATAGTGCCTATGGAATCGGTCAAGGAGTGAGTATGAAAAAGAATTTGGAAAAAATCTTTGCATCGGCAAGTATAGTCGTGGCGGTCATTCTCATTATGATTTTGCTTATTACGGCTTTTGGCGGTATTAAGGTTGAAGAGTTTAAAAGCGATTTGGTGCGCGGATTGTTCATCACGCTTGCGATACTGTATATCGTATTGTCGGGTTTGGCTCTGACGCTTATGTTTATCAGAAGCGACGTTGTCAAGGACGTCGTTGTCAAGTCTGAAAAAGGCGGCGCGGTCAGAGTATCTACGAAGGTTATCAACAAGAGCGTCAAGCAGGCTTGCTTGCAGCTTGAAGGCGTAAAATGCAAGAAGGTTGCAATCGTTCAGGACGACTACGGCACGCACCTCAAAGTCAACATCAAGGTTATGGATGAAAACACCATGAGGCTTGAAGCGTATTTGCGTGCGTTGCTTGAAGAAATCTTCCTCAGCGAGTTCGGTTTCAGATTTATGTCTATCGAAACGAAGATTATGGTGAAAACGCCGAAGACCAAGGAAGATATGGATAAGCTCGCCGCTGTTGCGTCTGAAAAGGCGGAGGCAATCATTGCTGAGCGCGAGAAGGAAATGGCTGAGGAAGCTACCGAAGCTACTGAGAACGTAGAGGAGTTCGAAAGCGCAGAGGAATCCGCTCCGCAGAACGAGGAAAGCACCGAGCAGGAATCAAACTTCGAGAGTGTCGTAGAGGAATACAGCGCTCAGGAATAAATAAGAATAAACCGTATTCTGCAAACCGCCCGATAAGGGCGGTTGCATAGTATAGTACCCCACAAGCCACTATTTGCGGGGTGAATAAAAGGAGAGTATATGAAAGAAGTAATATTGACTCAAGAAGGTCTTGAAGAACTTAAACAACGTCTTGACTACCTCATCGTGTATTTGCGTGAGGACGTTGCAAAGAAATTGCAACACGCAAGAGAACTCGGCGACCTTAGCGAAAACGCTGAATACGACGCCGCTAAGCAAGAGGAAAGTCAGGTAGCACAGGAGATTAAGGACCTCGAAGAGAGAATTAAGAACGCCAAGATTATCGAGAAGAGCGGCACGAACAGAGTATCCATCGGTCACGTGGTCACCGTCGAGTACCTCGGCGAGCTTGAAGAGGATGACGAAGCAGTTATGGACGTGCAGATTGTCGGTGAAACCGAAGCCGATTTTGCAAAGGGCAAGATTAGCAACGAATCTCCTCTCGGTAAAGCGCTTATCGGCAAGAGGGGCGGCGAGATTGCTACTTTCATCAACGTCCACGGCGGCGAGGAACGTTATAAGGTTGTCAGAATTAAGTAAGCTTTATAAAGCTTTTTATAGGCTATACTTATACTAAGTGCGTGCGATTATATAAGCCATACTGTCAGTCGTTATTTATACACAGTTGTTGGCTATGAGTGTACTGATAAAGGCTTGTATAAATCAAATGCTTTTTGATACTACATTGCGTTTGCTTCGGCAGACGCAAAATTTATTGGGTTCCCACAAACGTTTCTGTTTGCAGGGTAAATAAGCGAGAGTAAAACTATGAATGATGAACGATTGAATGACGCGCAGTCCCGTCCAGAAGTTGACGAGAACGAAGTGCGCAAGGTCAGAATTGCAAAGCTGACGGAGCTTGTAGAAAAGGGCGAAAACCCCTTTGAGCTTACGTCATACGACAGAACCGCAACCGCGGGTGAGGTGTTGAATAACTACTCACAGTTTGAGGGCAAATGCGTACGCATTGCAGGTCGTATGGTGTCTAAGCGCATTATGGGTAAAGCGAGCTTTGGACATATCCTCGATAGCGACGGAAAGATTCAGGGCTATTTCAGCCGCGACGATATGGGCGTCGAGGAATATCAGGCGTTCAAGAAGTGGGACGTCGGCGACATTATCGGTATTGAAGGCGCGGTATTTACCACTATGAAGGGCGAAATATCTATCCATGTGAAAAAGGCGACGTTGCTTTCCAAGTCGCTTTTGGCTCTGCCCGAAAAGTATCACGGTCTTAAAGATACCGAACTCAGATACCGCAAGCGTTACGTCGATATGATTGCCAACCCCGAGGTTAAAGAGGTCTTTATCAAGCGCAGTCAGATTATTTCCACTATCCGCGAGGTGCTTGACAAAAAGGGCTTTATCGAGGTGGAAACGCCTATTCTTAATACGCTCGCGGGCGGCGCGAATGCAAGACCGTTCGTCACCCACCACAATACGCTTGACATCGATATGTTTATGCGTATAGCAACCGAGCTTCACTTGAAGCGTTGCATCGTCGGCGGATTCGATAAGGTGTACGAGATTGGCAGACAGTTCCGCAACGAGGGTATGGACCCCAAGCACAATCCCGAGTTTACAACGATAGAGCTTTATCAGGCGTACGCTGACTATAAGGATATGATGAATATTGCCGAGGAGCTGTTCGAGGCGGCGGCGTTGAAGGTCTGCGGCAGCTTGCAGATTGAATATCAAGGTCAGCCACTTAATCTCCAAACCCCGTGGGAAAGACTTACGATGGTGGAAGCCGTCAAGAAGTATACGGGGCTTGACTTCGACAACGAGCCGCTTGCCGAGTTGATAAACAAGGCAAACGGTTTAGGTCTTGAACTGCCCGAGGATACGTCATGGGGTAACGCGCTCTACAAGGTGTTCGACTGCTTCGTAGAAGGCAAGCTTATCGGACCCGTGTTTATCACCGATTATCCAGTGGAGGTCAGCCCGCTTGCAAAGCGTAAGCCGAGTGACCCAAGACTTACCGAAAGATTCGAGTTCTTCATCTGCGCAAGCGAGGGCGGCAACGCATTCAGCGAGCTTAACGACCCGCTCGACCAGCGTGCGCGCTTTGAGCAGCAGATGCTTGCTAAGGCAAAGGGAGACGAAGAAGCTCAACCCTATGATGAGGACTTCTGTACCGCACTTGAATACGGTATGCCCCCCACAGGCGGTATCGGCATCGGTATCGACCGTATGGTTATGTTCCTCACCAATTCGGCGTCAATTAGGGACGTACTCTTGTTCCCAACTATGCGCCCCTTAAAGTAAATTGCGCTATTGTCAATTTGAATTGTGGAACACCACTAAACAATTTTTAGTAAAGTAAAATTTAGCATAATTAAGAATTAAAACAGCGATGTATACGGCATCGCTGTTTTAATATTATAAAGCTATTTTATACTTGAAAAATTAGTTTTTATTTTTGCTACTATTATATTTTGATAGCATTATGGTAAGGTTTACC
>CAMWIB010000130.1 GCA_947174215.1 uncultured Clostridia bacterium | reverse complement strand
GCAAGAGTACGCTTGCGGACAGACTCATTGAAAGAACGGGTACTGTTTCCGAGCGCGAAATGGAGAATCAGCTTCTTGACAATATGGATATCGAGAAGGAGCGCGGCATTACAATAAAGCTTCAAACCTGCCGTCTTTACTACAAGCATAACGGCGAGGAGTACGTGCTGAACCTAATCGACACCCCGGGACACGTAGACTTCACCTATGAGGTCTCGCGTTCGCTTGCGGCGTGCGAGGGTGCATTACTCATAGTTGACGCTACGCAGGGCGTGGAGGCGCAAACGCTCTCGAACGTATACCTTGCGCTTGAAAACGAGCTTGAAATATTGCCTGTAATAAACAAAATCGATTTGGCTTCCGCTGATATTGACGGTGTAAAGCTTGAAATCGAGGATATAATCGGATTGGATACCGACGGCTGTCCGCTCGTATCCGCAAAGGACGGCACTGGCGTTGACGACCTTATAGGGCAGATTGTGGAGAAATTGCCCGCTCCGAGCGGCAATGAAGACGCGCCTCTTAAAGCGTTGATATTCGATAGCTTCTATGACAATTATCGCGGCGCAATCTCTATGGTGCGTATAGTTGACGGCACCGTCAAGGTCGGAGATAAGATAAAGATGTTTTCAAGCGGCAAGACGTTTGACGTCGTAGAAGTTGGTTACTTCTCGCCGCATATGATACCGTGTGCGTGCCTGTCTGCGGGCGAGGTCGGCTACATAGCGGCAAGCGTAAAGAACGTAAGCGATACGGCTGTCGGCGATACCATAACCAATGCGGACGCTCCTGCAAACGAGCCGCTCCCCGGTTACAAAAAGGCTACTCCGATGGTGTATACGGGCGTTTTCCCCGCTGACGGCGCAAGATATGACGACTTGAAAGAGGCGCTTCTTAAACTGCAACTCAACGACGCGTCGCTTAGCTTCGAACCAGAGGTTTCCTCTGCGCTCGGCTTTGGCTTCCGTTGCGGATTCCTCGGACTTCTCCATATGGAGATTATAGAGGAGAGGTTGGAGCGTGAGTTCGACCTCGACCTTATCACCACCGCGCCGAGCGTTTCCTATATCGTTACTAAGACGAACGGCGAAAAACTGACGATAGACAATCCTACGGCACTGCCGAATACATCCGAAATCGCCTCGATAGAAGAGCCTATGGTTTGCGCTAAGCTGTTTACTCCGCCAGACTACGTTGGAGCTATTATGGAGCTTTGCCAAGGTAAGCGCGGCGTATTTATCGATATGTCGTATATCGACCCGACGAGAGTGCAGATTACTTACCGTATTCCGCTCAACGAGATTATTTACGACTTCTTTGACAGCCTCAAATCACGTACGCGCGGCTACGCTTCGCTTGATTATGAAATGGACGGCTACGATAAGAGCGACCTCGTGCGCCTCGATATGATGATAAACGGCGACGTGTGCGACGCGCTGTCTATCATCGTCCACCGCGACAATGCGTATTCCCGCGGCAGAGGTATTGCGGAAAAGCTTAAAGAGGTTATTCCCCGCCAGCTCTTCGAAGTGCCTATTCAGGCTACCGTCGGCGGAAAGATTATTGCGCGTGAAACGGTCAAGGCTAAGAGAAAGGACGTGCTTGCAAAGTGCTACGGCGGCGATATCACGAGAAAGAAAAAATTGCTTGAAAAGCAGAAAGAGGGTAAAAAGCGTATGCGCAAGGTCGGTTCAGTTGAAGTGCCGAGCGAGGCGTTTATCTCAATCCTCAAAATCGATAACTGATTTATGCAATTATATATACATCTACCGTTTTGCAAATCAAAGTGCCAATACTGTGACTTCAACTCCCGTGCGTATCAGGATGAAGGCACGGTTTTCAGCTATCTAAACGCATTAAACCGTGAAATTCGCTATGCCGCAAAGGCGTATGAGAAGGCGAAAATTAGCACCGTATATATCGGTGGCGGCACGCCGAGCTTGCTTGACGAGTCTAAAATTAAGAGTCTATGCCGCTCGCTTAGCGAAAGCTTTGATTTGAGCGAAGTGTCGGAGTTTAGTATAGAGTGCAATCCCGAGAGTATAACCGAGGAAAAGCTTATAGCGTATAAAGAGTGCGGAATCAACCGAATAAGCATAGGAGTTCAGAGCTTGAACGACGCGAATCTGCGCACGATTGGGCGTTTGCATAATGCTGAAACGGCAATAGAGAAAATCAAGTTGGCTTCCCGCTATTTTGATAACGTGTCCTGCGACGTGATAGTTGGTTTGCCGTATGATACGAACGAGGTTGTGGAAAGCGATTTGAAAACGCTTGCACCGCTCGTACAGCATATGTCCGTTTACGCGCTTACGCTTGAAGAGGGAACTCCGCTTGCAAAGCGTGTGAATGACGGAAGGTTGCTTCTGCCCACAGAGGACGAGGTTGCAGATTTTCTTGATTTGACCTCGGTTACGCTTGAAAAGTTTGGTTTGAAGAAATACGAAATATCCAATTTTGCTCGCGCTTATAGGGAGAGCAAGCATAACTACGGTTACTGGACTGACGAGGAGTATATCGGACTTGGTGCGGGCGCGCATTCGTATATAAAGACCTCTGACGGAGAAAAACCGCTTGCCGCGCCTATCCGTTTCGCATCTCCGAGCGATATACACGCATATATCGCCGGTATAAACTGCGTTGATTCTTACGAGAGCGTTCCGCGCGTTGAAATGCGCGTACTCAGTGAAAAGGACGTCTGGAATGAGCGCGTTATGCTTGGACTCAGAACGGTTAGAGGCGTGGAGAGCAGTTTACTTAAAGAAAAGATACCCGCCGAGCTTAGCGGATTCTTTGTTGAAAAGGACGGATATACCGCGCTTACGCCACAGGGACTCTCGGTTATGAATAGCATACTCGTGCGTATTATGCAGTTATAAAACAAAAAACTGCGTCGTTGTAGGATTGAAAGCCACAGTATAAAAAATTTCAAATAAATTTTGAAAATTAAATATTATGTTCAAAATATGATTGCGTTGAGTCCGATTTTTTGATATACTTTAACCATACTCGCGGAGGAAACCAATGACACCGGATTTTTCTGTTTTTGGGGAGACACCAAGCGCTCCTATCGCTTTAATCGCCACACCCGGCGCAGAAGAGCTTGCAACACTTATCGACAACAGACTTATTAAGCTGTTCAATGAATCGCACTTAGGCAAAAAGCTTCAAAAGGACACGTTTATCATCAAGTCGTCTTGCCCGCGTTTTACAAACGGCGACGCTAAGGGCTTGATTTACGAAACCGTGCGCGGCAAGGATTTGTATATCATATGCGACCCGGGCAACCACGGCGTAACTTATACGATGATGGGCAGAGAGCTTCCGCTCACTCCCGACGAGCATTACGCCAACTTGAAGCGTATCATATGTGCTTGTACAGGCAAGCCCGAGCGTATCACCGTGATTATGCCAATGCTTTACGGTGGACGTCAGCACCGCCGCACCGCAAGAGAATCTCTCGACTGCGCGATGATGTTGCAGGAGCTGTACGGAATGGGCGTAAGTGACATTATCACCTTTGACGCACACGACCCGCGCGTACAGAACGCAGTTCCGTTTATGGGCTTTGACAACTACTTTGCGCACTATCAGATTTTGAAGTCGCTCGTGAAGAAGTTCCCCGATATCAACATCGATAAAAACAGTATGATGGTTATATCTCCCGACGAGGGCGCGATGACGAGAAACGTCTTCTATGCCTCTGTCTTGGGACTCGACCTCGGTATGTTCTACAAGCGCCGCGACTATTCTACGATAGTAAACGGCAGAAACCCCATCGTCGCTCACGAGTATATCGGAAGCCCCGTTATGGGAATGGACGTGTTCGTTGCGGACGATATGATTGCGACGGGCGACTCCATACTCAAACTCGCACGCGAGATTAAGGAAAAGGGGGCGCACCGCGTATTCCTCGCCGCTACGTTCTCACTCTTCACCGAGGGCGTCGAGAAGTTCAGCAGAGCTTACGAAGAGGGCGTATTTGACGCCGTTATTTCAACAAATTTGACGTACCGTATTCCCGAACTTAAAAACTGTGAATGGTTCTTGGAAGCGGATATCTCAAAATATATATCCTATATCATTGCTGCGGCAAACGTACACGAGTCTGTATCCAACTTGCTCGACCCGTCGCAGAAGATAAGGGATTTAGTTGCAAAGTTAGGCAAATAAGGAGGAGAAAGTGAAACTCACTTGGCTTGGTCATTCGGCTTTCAGACTTGAAGAGAGTACGGG
>CAMWIB010000129.1 GCA_947174215.1 uncultured Clostridia bacterium | reverse complement strand
ATTCCTTCAAAGCCTTTTTGAGCTTAGCCGCCGCAACTGCCGACGATAGAACCGATTTGACCTAGCTCTCCTCGGGCGAGCCGAAAACGTACTCAAACGCCCTTCCGAAGTTGTTCAGTACGTTGCCCGCCGAAAACGCGCCCGTAAGTGAATTGAGTCTGAGTCTGCCGCCGTCTATCACAGGCTCGCGCAACGTCCACAGCACCACGGGGCAGTCAAACTTTTTCAAGACCTGCGCCATATACTCGCCGTTTGCAAACGTGATATTCTGTACAATCACCAAATCGGGACGCTTATCCGCGCAAAAAGCGTTCAGTTTGTCAATGCCAAGCAACATCTCGCTCGGCTCTTTTACGGAGTCGTCGATGCTCTTCAACAGCTCCACCGATTTATCAAATTCTATCTTAGCCGATTCAAGATGAAAGGTCGGCACACCGATTGGCAAATACAAATATTCAAAGTTCATTTTGCACCTCTTAATATTCAATAAGCAATAAAGTTTTCAGTAATTGAGTTTTTTATTTTCGCCTATAAGTCCCGCGACCGCGCCCTGCCTGATTAGCGGCTCTCTGTCCTTATGCGCGATAACCCACTTGTTTTTTTGGAGCAACAGCTCGGATTCCTTATCGTGGCAAACTCCGTCAAGTACGTGCTTATTTTCAAGCGGCGTATTCGTACCTCTCGGCAGAATCACTATATCCTTAAATCCGTCGTCGCGCACCTTACAGGGCGAGAGGTGAAGCGTGGTCTGATACATCTCAATCGCAGTCCCCTCAGGCACGTAAAACACCTTCTCTCCACCGACGTAAAACTTGTTGTCCTCAATCTGCCACGTATGCCCAAGCACGAGCATAAAGTCCGTAACCGCAACGTTTATCTCACTGCCCTTATGATACTCGAAGCCGTTATACGTGCTGTTTCTGCCATTGCAGTAGCCAATCTGAATAGGCATACCGCCGTACAGTCCGTCGCGCACCTTACCAAATATCTCGCTGTTTTCCATATCGGAAACGCTTGCAAAGTACACGTTCCCCTCGCTCGGAACCGTCGTATTCTCACGCATATACTCAATAAGCGGTGAAAAATCGTAGCCCTTTACAACTCTTCCGTACGGCTTAAACTCATCGTCGAAAACGCTGTAAATCTTTACGTCGTTCACCGCTCTCAAACGCTCAATCATAGTCGCCTCTTACAATCTTATACGTTGCACGCCAGTCCTCTTTGCCGATACCGACATCCATACCCTTGTCGTAAACGGACTTAGCGTTTTCCATACCGGGCATATCGAAACCTACTTCCTTGCTAAGGCGCTGGCAGATACCCAAATCCTTATGCTCGTTTTCAAGCGAGAACGCCGTATTCCAGTTCTCGTCCGCGAGGTTTTTCCACTGTCCGTCAAGATAGAAATTCTGTCCGCCGCCGTAGGATATCGCCTTTGCGTAGTCGGCTATGGAAATACCCATTTTCTGTGCGAGCGCAATGGTTTCGTTTACGCCGTTCTGAATCTGCGCAACGAGCGTATTGTGACATATTTTCATAACGAGGCCCTTGCCGTTCTCGCCCATACGAATGACGTTACAGCCCATATATTTGAGAATAGGCTCTATGACTTCGAACAGGCACTCGTCACAGCCGACCAACACGCCGAGCGTTCCGTTTATCGCGGCGGGCTTAGACTTGACTACGGGCGCGTCCGCAAACTGCGCGCCTCTTGCCTTGACCTCGTTTGCAACCTCTACGGATACGGATGGGTCAATCGTACTCATATCAATGCAGATTTTGCCTTCCCCGATATACGGCATAAGCTCGCTATACACCGCGCGTACGTGTTCGGACTTCGGCACCATAGTTATAATGACGTCGGAGTTTTTTGCGACCTCGATATTATTCTCGCAACCTACCGCACCGAGAGCGGCAAGCTTTGCGACCTGCGCCTTGTTTATATCCGAGCAAAACACCTTGCCGTCGTGTTTTTTGACGATGTTTTCACACATCGATTCGCCCATAATTCCCAAACCGATAAAACCAATATTCATACTTTATCCTCTTATTTTAATATATAAAATTCCTTATATAGCAAACTGTCACCATATAGAGAACGCCTACCGCTTCCCCAAAACCGATTTTCAAAGCCTCTTTGCAAAACCGATTTCAAAAGCGTACAATTGATTAGTCCGTTATCGTCTTATCCCACGCGGCTTGGAATTTCATAAGACCGTAATCGGTGAACGCGTGATAGAAACTGTCCTTAAATACCTGCAAGCCCGCGGTCACGATATCCGCACCGCTCACCGCGCAATCAACAATCTGCTTGCCCGTTCTTACTGCGGCGCAGATAATCTGCGTTTTGCCGTAATAGCCGTAGTTCTTATAGATATCCACGATATCCTTGATATACTGCTTGCAGTCCTCGCCGCTGTTCTCCTTCCAGCCGATGAATGGGGATACGAAAAGCGACTTATTCTTTGCCGCAATGAGTGCCTGCGAACCGGAGAATACGAGCGTAAGATTGGTTCTTACTCCCATACCTTCGAGCTTGCGAGCCGCCGCGATACCCGCCTCGGTGCAAGGAATTTTTATGACGAAGTTCTTGCACATCTTAGCAATTTCCGCGCCCATTTTTACAATCTCGTCCGCATTGTCGAGATGAGGGTTTATCTCAACGGAGATGGGGAACTTATCCCAACCCTCGATGTTGCGTGCTTTTACAAACTCAGCAAGCTCACCAAGCACCGTATAGAACGGTTTTCCCGAATTCATTATGTGATTGGGGTTTGTCGTCACGCCATCGATACCGAACGTATCGTACGCTTCTCTTATCTCGTCGATTTTTGCACTGTCAAGAAAATACTTCATATTATGCCTCCGCAAATAAATTTTTTGTAATATTCAAAACGCTGTCGTCCGCGTTTTTTCTAACGAAAACGGGAATTTCTCCCACCGGCGCGTCCACCGTAAATCTGCCGCCGCCGTACTCTTTTCCGCTTTCAAGATGTATCCATTTGTCGTTTGGCAGATACACCTCGCGCTTACTTACGCCCGCCTTTATGACGGGAGCAACGAGTATATCACGTCCGAGCAGATACTCGTACGCCTCGTCGTATGCGCCCTGCTCGTCATAGTAGAAGAACAGCGGTCTGACCACGCCTACACCCTTTTGCGCGTTATATTCCACCGCAGACTTGATATAGGGTTTGAGTGCGGTGTGAATTTTACTCATCTTTGCACCGTGCTTCAATACCTCTTCGCTCGCGTCAAACTGCGCGTTCAAATCGGGATTGAGTCCCTCGTGTCCGCGCATAAGCGGCGAGAACGCGTTCATCTCGCACCAACGCATATACAGCTCCTCGCTACGCTTCAAGTTGAGGAAGGTCGTATATCCGCCTATATCCGAGTGGGAAAGTCCAAAGCCGCAGCAGGTCAGCGACAGCATTGCGGGTATGACGGACGGAAGACCGAAGTCTATGGAGAAGTCCACGTGATTGTCGCCGTTCCACATCATGGTGGAATACTTCGGCGTATCGCTGTATCCCGCTCTTGTGAAGAACATAACCTCGCCGAGCTTGCCGCACTCCTCGACTGCCTCGCGGTTGAGCTTAGCCCAGCGCGCAGGCCACGTATTATGCGCTACCTCGGGGTTTTCACCGCTGTGCAACACGCAGTCGGTTGGCAGATACTCGCCGAAGTCTGCCATCCAGCCCGACAGACCAAGCCCTATCATATTCTCTTTTATAATGCCTTTTATCCAATCGTAGGCGGCAGGATTTGAGAGGTCCACCATAGCCGCGGGGAAGGTGGTTATCGTCACGTAGTAGTCCTTGCCTTCCTTATCCTTTACGCAATAACCCTTCTCGCTCGCTTCCTTATAAAGCGGCTTTTCAACGGCAAGGAATGGATTGCAATATCCCAAAACCTTTACGCCCTTTTCGTTAAGCTCTTTTATTGCCTTATCCAAATTCGGATAAAGCTCCTTATCCCACTGCCAGTTCCAGTAAAGCTGTTTACCGACGGCGGTCACGCGCCTGCCTTCCCAGTCCTGTATCCAAATGCCGTTCACCTTTGCGCCGTACTTGATTGCGGTATCGTATTTTTTGAGCATGGTTTCCGTACCGCCCTGTACGCCTAAAATCTGTCCGTCATAAACCCATTCGGGAAGAATCGGCTGTCTTCCGACAAGCTCGGTAAGGCTCTCCAATACGGACTCAAAGTCCTTGCCATATCCAAGATAGAACGGCGC
>CAMWIB010000128.1 GCA_947174215.1 uncultured Clostridia bacterium | reverse complement strand
TTTCATAATAAATCATTTCACAAAACATCGTGTATTTTATCACTTTAATTATTGAACAAAACGGATATGCAGAACGAGCGCCCTACATATCCGTTTATACATTTACGTCACTTAACAGCCATTAGTTTAAGTTATTTGAATAGCTTACGGCATACTGCGCCCGCCACCTACGGGAGTAATTTTCTGCCACGTAAGAGGACCTACAACTCCGTCGGGCGTCAAACCGTTTTCCTGTTGGAATACGCGCACTGCGTTTAGCGTATTAGCACCGAACACGCCGTCAACCTCGCCTACGGGATAGAGCTTGGAAAGAAGCTTCTGTTGCAGATAGCGCACGTATACGCCGCGGCTTCCTTGTCTTAGCGTAGGCAAACCTCCTTGCATCAAAAGCGCTCGCCAAGTATTTTGCCCCACTATTCCGTCCTGAGTAAGCGAGTTGTCCTTTTGAAAACGGATAACCGCGTCGCGCGTTCCATTACCGAATGAGCCGTCAACAGAAAGCGTATTGCCGTAAAGATTGAGATAACACTGCAACAGTCTTACGATATTTCCTCTTGAACCTAAACGTATCGTTGGCAGTTCTGTATAGTTCAAGTCTTCAACGTAATCGACGTCAAGATTCTCACATACGCCTATGCACCCGCCGTTTCCGCAGTAGCGTTGAAAATCAGGGTCAACCATAAGCTTTGCCTCGTTAAAGTTTGTCATAAATCCGCATTCGGCGAGCGCGGCAGGACAGTTTACGGAGCGAAGCATACCGACCTCTGTCAACGTACCCACTCCCAGATTTGGAATATCTGTTGTCTGTGCAAGTCCATTTGAAACGTCGTATGCTAAAAGACGGCTTGAATTGGCATATCCGTTTTCACGCGAATAGTAAACCTTGTGTCCCTGCGCGGACGAAAATACCGTCGAGTTCGGTGCGGCGTTGTACGCGTACGTGAGGACCAACGTAGGTCTTTGCCTAAGCACGCGAGTCACTCTCTGACTTATGGATATATCCGTCAGCTCGGGCTTTACGTCGAATACGTTGAAATCTGAGCGCAGACACGCAATAAGAAAGTAATATTTCGCGGGTCTATTGAATTCGTTTTCAAAGAAGCTTCTGTTTATATAAGGCATAACAGGTGTACGCTTGCCTGCGGTCGGCGGATTCTGACCGTGTTCATCGTTGCCGCCTATGTAAAATCGTTCAGCATTTGCCATTGGCTTTCCTCCAAATAATTTATACCTCATTATATTTGTGTCAAGCCCGAAATGCTAATTTGACAATAAAAAAGATATGGCATTTGCCATATCAAATTTCTAAATCAGTTTGCATACAGTACTAAATTGCTCTTCGCACTTATTGCTAATTAAATACTCATTTCAAAAGATACTTTTCCGCTTTCAATATCGTAAACTGCGCCAATTGCTTTCGTATCACAGTCCATTTTTAGACTTTCGGAAATCTTATTTACGCCAGCGTTTACGTTGAGAATACACGCCTGCAAATCGTCTTTTTCATTGCCGATTGCCTTGCGTATTTCTCCCGTAAGGCTTGCCACGTGACCGTCGTTTACACCCGCTATCGCCGCGCCGACCGCACCGCAATGCGTGTGTCCTAAAACCACGATAAGCTTGCATCCAAGATGCTCTACGGCATATTCTATACTTCCAAGCTCATGCTCACCTATCACGTTGCCTGCAACGCGAATGACAAAAAGCTCGCCTATTCCCGCACTGAATATAGCCTCCGGTATCACGCGCGAATCAGAACAGGTGACGACCACCGCATAAGGGTGTTGCCCGTTCTTGCTCGTTTCAACGCGCACAGAGGGAGAGATATCCCCATTATTTACAGACGAGTTCAGATATAATTGATTTCCGCTAATTAAGCGTTTAAGTACCGTTACCATAGTTCTAATATTATGTGCGCACTGTAATTCATTAAATCACAGCGCGCACTCTAATTGAATAATATTACTGTTTATTTGTTATTACGCATTTTCCTGCCCTGTTTTAATCTCATCGTATATGTTCTTATAGTAGTCGAACATTTCGGAAAGATTCTCGTCGAACAAGGTCTTGTCCGCTTCGGAAAGAGCCTCATATGCAGTAGAAATGCTCTCCCATACTGATACGAATTGCTCATCAGTAATATCCTCTGACCAATAAGCAATTTCGAGATTGAGAAGATTTCCCGCAACAGTTAAGGCGGCCGTAGTATCGAACAACTTTACTAAGAATTCGTCCACAGCAGGGAAATATGCAAATGCACCGTAAGCATCCATAAGAAGGAAGAGCTTTTTGTCATTATCGCTCAACGCTCTGAAACCCTTCATAGCTTCCCATACATACTGCGCGTTTTCAAGCGCAATGCCGTTCTCGTCCATAGAGAGCGCATAGAAGTTGAACAAGGAGCTGAAATAATCTCTGAGATTGGATGACTGATACAAGTTCCAAATCATTGCAGATGAAATGCCTGTGTCATATTTGTAATCAGCAAGGTATGCCATATATATTGTGCGATATTGATACAGGAAGGTTTCAAGCGGCGCCTTCATATCTTCAAACATATTTGAGTCAATATAAAGGAGCGTATTTATGACCTCCTGCGGAGCATTATCCATAATATATTCATACATATTTACAGTCGCCTCGTATGCTGATATATATATCGGATACATTGCATAATAGCGCGAAGTAAAATACAGCAACTCATTAAGAACTTTATACATGTCCTCAAAATTGCTCAACACCTCTTTCCACTCGTCGTCGATGTTCTGTTCAATGAATTTTCCGTTCGCATCGTACAATGCGTAGATTGTAGCGTACTTTTCATACAGGAAGCCGAGATATTCGTCAAATGCCTGCTTCTTGGTGCCGGAAAGATTTTCATACATCTTTTTTGCATTTGACATAGCGTCAAGGAACAACTCGATATAATAAACGTCCCCATTCTCCGTTGACTCAACAGCCTTTTGGTCACGCAATAAATAGAACTGCATTGCGTCAAATAGCTCGAATATTATAGAGTCCTCATCATCCTGCGGCATAAGCTCGGACAGATAAACGTTACAGTATACCATAAAGAGGTTGGTGAACAGTGTTGCTCTGCTCGTTCCATCGCTCGGGACAAATTCAGGTCTGCCGTACGGATTGAGCGACGCGATAAATTGGTATTGCAATTCAGGCGTGAGGTTTGCAAACGTTTCAAACAAATCCTTTGCCGCTGTCTTCACTTCTTCTTCTGATACGTCATCTCCGCTGAGTGCGGGAATTATATTGATGTACTTCGTCCAGATATTTTCAAACGCTTCTTCGCCATACGCAGAACCGAGAATCTGGAATATGCCAAACTTGGCAGTCTGCAAGTTTTCAATCAAATCGCCCATACCGAAAACTTTATATAAATCAGGCAACATCGCGTCCTCGCTGTTCGTAATCGCGTCTGCTATTTGAAGAAGTCTGCGGAAAGAGGCTACAAAGCTAAACGTATCTATGCTGCTTGCAGGAGTTATCTGCGTCTGCGATGCAGAAAACACCAATTTCTGCTGCTCCATTACAGTATCTATATATTGAAGCAAGAGATTTTCAAATATGTTCGGCATGCAACTGTTAAACATATCCTCTAAGACAACCTGCGCAGCCGCTTTGGTTTCTGCATCTCCGTTCAGATATTGAGAGTAATAATAGCGATACAAAATATCAACATAGTCGTCGCTTGTGCGCCATTCAGATACGATACTGAATACGTAACGTTCAAGCAACGGGTCGCGGACTTTACCAAGTTGAACGGCAAGTTTGCGCGCGTTATCGATTGCGTCAGCATAGTTAGAAAGGTCGCTTACTTCCCATTCGGCAGGAACGTCCTTCAACGCAACGTGCATTTTAAGCATTAAATCTATCACTTCGATTGCGTGAGAAACATCAGTTCCAGAACATATGTTTTCAAGATATTGCGCTATCGCTTTATCCCCAAAAAGTATGTCTCTTCCGTAATTCTTTGCGATACTTTTAAGCACATCACCGTAAACAAACAGCACGTCGTCCTTTTCAAGCGCGTGAATCACGTCGAATTTTTGCTTCGTTATATCGTAGCTCTCACAGCTGAAAATCAGCGTATTTGATTCTACTTCAAACAGTGCAGAAAATTCGCTTGCTCTGTCAATCCACTTGCTATTTGCATACACGACGGCAGGACGAACTACGTCCATAAGCTGACTCTCGCTGATGAAGGTTTTATCCTCATCGTCCAACTTCATATACATCTCATATGCG
>CAMWIB010000127.1 GCA_947174215.1 uncultured Clostridia bacterium | reverse complement strand
CGCTGTCGTTTGCCTTTACGCCTTGCTCGAAGGTCTTTTTGTAGTTGTCGCCTATCTGGTCAATCTTGGACGCGGCAAGATTCGCTTCCTTTTCAAGCGCGTTTATCTTGTCTGCTATGGCTGTCACAAGCTTCAAGTAATGCTCCGCCTCGCCTACATCCTGTACATCGTCAAGTATTCCGTCAAACTCGTCAAGTTCAGCTTTCAGCGCGTCAATTTTGGACCTCATAGCGTTGTAGCCGCTAAGAAGCTCCGCCGCCTCGGTTTTGATTTGATTCAATGACGTCGTTGCAGTGTTAAGTCTATTCTTTGCAACGGCTAACTTCTGCATTGCGTCGCTCTTTGCAACTTCATTTTCAAGAGCAAGCAATTCTTGGTCAATCTTTTGATATTGAAGTATCTTATCGAATGTCATATTTCCTCCAACAGTCTGAATGGACTGTGCTGTATTGCTTTTATTGTTTTTACTTCCTTGCCGCTAAGCACGTGCGCAAGTATATCCTGCGCAATTATCTCGCTTGCAAAATGCGAGTATTCCACAAGCGCGAATCCGTCGTTTACGGCGTCTATATAGTTGTGATGCTTAAAATCTCCCGTAAGCAGTACGTCCGCACATTCCTTAGCGCGGCTGTACTCGCTTGCGCCGCTTCCGCTTACTGTGTAAACGCGACTCACCGTCTTATCAGGGTTTCCTACTATTCGTACGCTCCTATCTGATAGTTTGCAAGCAACCGTCTTTGCGAACTCTGCAAGACTCATCGGTTCAACCTCAAACGTAACGCCTACGCCGTCGAGCCTGATATTCTTTCCGCTTAGCACATTTGCAATAGTATCGTTGAGTCCGCCCTTCGTCTTATCGAGGTTGGTGTGCATTGAGTACACGGTTATATCGTTCTTTATAAGCTCACGTATCGCAACGCCGTTCGACTCAGAAAAGTCTATGCGCTTTATCGCGTGGAATATAAACGGATGATGTGTGACGATGAGGTTGCAGTTCCCCCTCTTCGCCTGCGCTATGACGTCGTGCGTAAGGTCAAGCGCGAGCATAACTCCCGTACACTCACCGTCTGTACCTCCGACCATAAGCCCTACGTTGTCCCATTCCTCCGCAAGCGTAGGCGGCGCAAAGCTTTCAAGAACGGTTATGATTTCGGATATTTTCATTTTCAACCTCTCACGTTTGCAAGTGCCGCTTTAAGCAGTTCCACTCTGTCTAAAAGCTCTTTATCGCTATGCTTTTTGAGTATATTCTGCTTGTATTCAAGCTCCTGCTTAGCATATTCCGCAAAGCTCGCATTATCCTTATAGAACGCGCCGAACAGAATTTGCAGTTCGTCAAGTTCCTCTTTGCCTTCTTCCGTCTTTATTACGGTATATCGCTTGCCGCCGCACTCTACTATATCGTCATACACGATTTTGTGCGACTGGCTTACAATCTCTCTTCGCACCTTCTCGGGATGCGTATTCGGCGAAAGTACGAAATGCGCAAAACGCTTTCTTTCTTCTCTTGCACTTGCAAGTATTCTCGAGATAACGTCGCCGCCGAGTCCCGCTATCACGACGGTATCCACTTCGCCGTTCGCTACGGGTGCGAGTCCGTCGCCGAGCCTCGTCTGCATACGCTCCGTAACGCCGTTTTCGTACGCAAGCTCGCGCGCTTTTTTCAAGCTTCCTTCGCTTATATCCGTCGCAATGACTGAGCTTGCTCTGTCCGTGCCTATGAGATAATACCCGAGCTTTCCGTGGTCACAGCCTACGTCCGCCACGCGCCCGTAGTCAACGAGATTCGCAATGCAAGTCAATCTTTCGTCAAGTCGTATAGGCATCAGTCAAAATCCTTGAGCTTTTTAAGTCTGTTCGGGTGGCGAAGCTTTCTGAGCGCCTTAGCCTCAATCTGACGGATACGCTCACGCGTTACGTTGAACTCTCTTCCAACCTCTTCGAGTGTTCTCGGGTGGCTGTCGTCAAGACCGTAACGAAGTCTAAGCACCTTTTCCTCACGCGGGGTAAGAGTGTTAAGCACCTGTATAAGCTGTTCTTTGAGCATATTGCTCTCGGCTACGTCGCTCGGCGAAAGCGCGGTGTTATCCTCAATGAAGTCGCCAAGATGGCTGTCCTCTTCCTCGCCGATAGGCGTTTCAAGAGAAACGGGGTCTTGGGATATTTTCTGTATCTCGCGCACGCGTTCCTCCGCACAGCCAAGATACGCCGCTATCTCCTCGGGAGAAGGCTCTCTGCCAAGCGTTTGAAGAAGATGTCTTGTGGCGCGCACCTGCTTGTTTATGGTTTCAACCATATGGACGGGGATACGAATCGTCCTCGCTTGGTCGGCAATAGCGCGGGTGATAGCCTGTCTTATCCACCAAGTCGCGTAAGTTGAAAACTTGAAGCCCCTCGTATAATCGAACTTTTCAACCGCCTGCATAAGACCGAGGTTGCCTTCCTGTATAAGGTCGAGGAACTGCATTCCGCGCCCGACATACCTCTTTGCGATAGACACGACAAGACGAAGGTTGGCTTCGCTCAAAATATGCTTTGCTTCCTCGTCGCCCTTCTCCATACGCTGTGCAAGCTCAATCTCCTGCTCGGCGTTGAGAAGCGGCACCTTGCCAATCTCTTTGAGATAAATCTTCACGGAGTCGTCAACCGAGCCGTCAATCATCTTGTCAAGCTCTATTGCGTCTTCCTCGTGCATCTCCTCAACCTTTACTCCCTCAGCTTGCAGAGCGTTGAAAACAAGCTCCATATCCTCGGCGGTCGCATTGAGATGCTCTAACTTCGCCATAATCTCGTCTTCCGTAACAGAGCCTTTATCTCTGCCCATAGCGACGATTTTTTCAATCTCCAACTTCAAAAGTTGTTCTCTATCCATAAACTCCTCCTGCGTGAATTAAAGTTTTTCCTGTACGGATTTAGATTTTATTTTTTTCTGCAACACGTCCATTTGTCTTACAACCGCGTTTTTCTCCTCTTTGTCGGAAAGCAAATTGTATTTTTTATTCATGTCCTCAAGCTGAGCCTTCAAGTACTCGTTGGCAAGCACAATCAAGCAATCGTTATAGTAGCTTTCCTCTCTAGCGTCGGTTGGGAATTCCATGTTTATATTGAGAATATTGTTAACCTCGTCGTCGCTTATGTAGCTGAACATCTGCCCGACGTTGAAACCGCCCTTCGGAACCTTCAACGCATAGTCGTATATTTCACGGTGTACGTCGCTCGCAAGCCACTCGCGCCTTATGCCTTCAACGTCCGCATACTTCGCGTTATCCATAATTCTGCTCATAACGAATCTCGAAGCGCGCATATTCTTCGGCGACTTGTCGGTAGGTAAAACGGCTTGCTTCTTTTCCGCAACAGGCTGTGCATTCTGTCCGTCAAACTCCTCGTGCAAAGTATCTATTGACACACGGCTGAGCTTTGATACCCTTTCAAGATACACCTCGCGCTCCGCACGGCTTTCAATATCTTTCAACACTTTTAGCGCCGCCTGAACGTATTTTGCTCTCCCGTCAACCGAACCAAGCTCGTACGAGTTTTCGCACAGCTTCAATTTGTACTCAATCACGGGCAACGCTTCATTGATATGCTTCATAAAGCCATCGTAGCCGTCAGCGCGTACGGTTTCATCGGGGTCTTTGCCGTCGTCGAGCATAACCACTCTCACGTCAAGCCCGCACTTTACAAGCGGTTCTACGTTTTTAACCGTCGCCTTTCTGCCCGCGCCGTCGCCGTCGTAACAAACGTATATCTTAGGAACAAGGCGTTTAATCTCGTGCGCCTGTCCGTCTGTAAGCGCGGTACCCATACCCGCAACGGCATTGCGTATACCTGCCGCGCCAAGCGATATGACGTCCATATAGCCTTCGACGAGAATAAGCTCCCTATATACCTCGCCTGCGCGCTTATCCTGCTTGACGTAGTTCACGCCGTAAATCGTCCTGCCCTTGTCAAACAGAACGGTATTTGTGGAATTCTTATATTTCGCTACGTCCTTTTCGCCGTGATATATACGTCCGCCAAACGCGACGACCTCATTCATAGAATTGATTATAGGTACGATGATTCTGTTTGCGAATGCGTCAGAGGGTCTGTCTACGTTTGATATAAGTCCGCAATCGAGCAAGTCCTTCAAGCTATGCCCCTTGCGGCGCATATAGCCTACCATACTGTCATAGTCAAGCGAAAGTCCCAAGCCGTAGCGATGAGCCGCTTCCTCATTTATGCCGCGCGCTTCGAGATATGCACGCGCGTCCTTACCCTTAAC
>CAMWIB010000126.1 GCA_947174215.1 uncultured Clostridia bacterium | reverse complement strand
TGATAAGTGAAGCAATAATTAAAGTTTCAAATTTATTCCTACTACTATAAGGCGAATTTCATTTTGGAGCGAGGCGGCTTAACCAAGTAAAGTATTGATAATGAAATGTTGCTATCGCAACATGAAATATCTACGATATGAAATAGTGCTACTGCGCAGTGAAATAAAATTCGCCAATCATACGCGAAGCGTATTTCATAGCGACAGCTATTTCATACAACGCAGTTGTATTTCAATCGCCGCAAGGCGAATTTAATTGAAAAACCCGAAGCAAACAGCTTCGGGTTTTTCTGGTGGAAGTAACAGGACTCGAACCTGTGACCCCCTGCTTGTAAGGCAGGTGCTCTAACCAACTGAGCTATACTTCCATTTTTGAGAATAACCGCAATTACGCGGTTACTCTCAGTGGTGACCCTACCGAGGTTCGAACTCGGGTTACCGCCGTGAAAGGGCGATGTCTTAGACCACTTGACCATAGGGCCATAACGAGTGCAACATTTACATTGTAAATACTGCCGAGCGACTTCTTCAAGCGAAGTCTATATATCATCTGCAAGCAGAGTGTTTTCATGGTAGCGGCGATCGGATTCGAACCAATGACCTGCCGGGTATGAACCGGCCGCTATAACCAACTAAGCTACGCCGCCATATCGCAATCGTTTTTTGTAAGGCTCTGCACTCGGCAGAGCCTTATATGGTTGCGGGGGAAGGATTCGAACCAACGACCTTCGGGTTATGAGCCCGACGAGCTGCCAACTGCTCCACCCCGCGATATGAATGCTTGCTTATAATATGATAAAATATCTGAAATGTCAAGCATATTGCGCAAAAAATGTTGCAGTCTTATTATTTCTTCAATAATTAGTTTAATTTCTGCATAATCGCAAGGTTAGGTAGGGTGGCGATGTCGCGTCCTGCGCAAAAATAGGGCGTAAATTATTTTTCATAATTATGTAGTAATTAAGTGTTTCATATATAATCTTATTAAAATAGTACTCCCAATTTCGGATATAGAGTTTTGCTGAAACTGTTGCACAAGAGATATGAAATGTGTATAATTTGTGCGTATAGTAGTTATCGCAATCGGGGTGCAGATTCTTGGTTCGCGCGATAGTGATAGCTAATAGCGATATACAAATTATGGAGGTTTTATGAAATCTTTAACAAAGAGAATTGGCGTACTTGCTCTTGTGTTTGCACTTGCAACGGCAATTATTGCTTGTTCGGGATTGTTTGTGAAGAGCAGTGCTGACGTAGCTGTTGCCGAAGATGACGCGGCACACGGCTATTTTTACGGCCAGCTCAAAAACGACGTAAGAGCGCAAGCGTTCTATAAGGCTTTTGAAGCTCTCGAATCAAGCGGCGCATTCAAGAACGGTAAGGTTGAGTACGACATCGTTGCGAACAACGTTGTGAGTGTGGACGACGTCGCCGCATACGTCGGAACGGGTAATACAAAAGTACCCAAGGCGTTTGGTGCAGGTCGTGATACGTTCTTTATGGACCATCCCGATTTGTTCTACGTCGACGTATTTTCTACGTCTATCAGCGCGGGCAGTATGGATAACTCTTACGTAGCTTTCCTTGATACGAGCCGTGCGACGACGCTTTATCGCGGAAGCATCAACACGAAGAGCGCGGTTGAAACTGCAATAGCCGCATATGAGGCAAAGCTTACCGAAGTGGTAAACGGTGCAAAGGCGGCCGGCGGCGTAAAGGAGCAGATTGAGTACGTAAACAAATATATATGCGAGAATGTAGAATACAGCTACGGTACGGTAGTGGAAGTTAAGGACGGCAAAACGTTGAACGTCGACACTCCTGCGGCGGCTTATATTCATACCGCATACGGCGCACTCGTAAACGGTAAGGCGGTATGCGAAGGCTATTCAATGGCGTTCAAGTCGGTTATGGACAGACTTGACGTTCCGTGCGTAAGCGTTCTCGGCTATGCAAGCTCTGACGGCGCTAACTACAATCCGCATATGTGGAACTACGTTGAGCTTGACGGAATGTGGTATGCAGTTGACACGACATGGAATGCAACGGGTAAGGATAGCACTGAATGGTTGCTTATCGGCGCAAATAAGATGTCCGGCTCACATATCGAGGACTACGAGGCGTCCACCTCCGGTTATAAGCTTAAATATCCCGCAGTAAAGCCTTATGAATACGGAAACGATACCGACGACAACGGTATGTACATATCCGGTACGTATACCGATTTCGTGTACGATGAGGAAACGGGTGAAAAGGGCAGAAAGCTCGTTCTTGACGTATCCTTTGAAGGCAAGGGTGCTGCCGTTCTTGAAAAAGAGGGCAAGTATTTTGCATACCGTATGGGCTACAAAATGGACGAGGAGATAGTATGGCTTCCTTGGTTTAGCGTCACAATGGATGAAGTGTTTGGCGGATTCTTTACAGATTCCGAGGATGGCGTTAAATTCCAACTTGATACAAACGTTGAGTATATTCAGTTCGCGTTGATAGATTACGCCCCTGATGACGCCCGCGGCGCAACGTATCCCAGTTATCATCAAAATGCCGGAAAGCCTTACTATTATGCTTACAACGAGGAGAACCTCACCGATGAGCATTTTATAGGCGCAATCAGCACTCCTTATCTCAATAACGGCTACGGTACATTTGTAGCGGCACCTGCCGCGATGGCAACTCCTTCTAACTCTGCGCCGTTGCCCGTCGATAAAACGTACGAAATTAAACTTACGTACAATGAAAAGCTCGAACTTGTAGAGGGTAAGACTGAGGACGAGATAGGTATGGATTTCTGGATTTCGCGCGGTAACGATGAGAAGGATAATGCGACTGTTTCCAACGTCAAGTGGGACGGAAACAACGTAGTAACCTTCACTTTGAAGCCAAGCAAAATGTATATACATAACAAAGCGTGGTACTACCTTACCCCCACAAATCTTGTTGGCGTGGACAGCAAAAAGGTTCCGGAGCCTGTTATGTATTCCTTTGCAGGAGAAGAGATTATCTGCAACAAGATGCTTCCCGGCGGAAGACTGTATATGAGCATTTATGGCGCACCTAATATACTTGACACCTCAGACCTTTCCGTTACGAATTTCCAAGATGAGCAGGGCAATTACTTTGCGGAAAGCCAAAGAAGCCAGCTCTTGCTTGTCGCAAGTAAGCCTGACGAAGAAAAGGTGCAGAATATGAAGGATATGCTGTTGGATGAAACCGAGATTGCAGCCGAAGATATAATGTCCTCATCAACGTATGAAATTAATTTGCAAATCTGCGGCGTTATTCCTAAGATTCCAAACGATTCGTTTGTGCGCGTTTCATTCGGCTTCCCCGAAGGGTACAATCCCGAGGTCGAGGGTACGACGTTCAAGATTTACCACTATAAGAGCGATAGTAAGGGAAATATCATCGGTATCGAGGAAATCCCAGTAATCATAAATCAATACGGTATAATCGCTCAGGTAGACAGTTTCAGCCCGTTCATCGTTGTCGAGTTGAAGAATACCAGTGCGGAAGTCGTAAACAGCAGCAATAAGAACATCTATGCGGCTGTAAACGGCAACGGCGGTTCAATCACCAATTCCGGTATCAACACCGTTTCAAACGACGGTATCACCTATAACATCACTGCGGAAGAGGGTTATCAGATTGGTAACGTAGCTTTGAACGGTAAAGTGCTTGATAAGAGCCGTTATGAAAATGGCGAACTGCATCTTTCTAAGGATGAAATCGGACAGGACAATATGCTTGAAGTGAACTTCGTCACCAAGGAGTCCGTCGAGAGCTACGAGGCAAGAGGAATCGATATCGTCGTTGCAGTGGCAAGTGCAGGTGCGTCCGAGTCAAGCAATCAGCCCAGCACGACTCCGAGCGAGCCTAATACAAACACTGGCAACACTCCCAACAACTCAAACGTAGGCGTCATTGTCGGTTGCGTAGTTGCGGCAGTCGTGGTTGTAGCGCTTGCGGTGGGACTTGCAATATTCTTCACCAAGAAACGTGCGAAATCTCGCAAATGAGCGAAGAAAAATCTTGCTAATTAGCGTTGGACGCTATAAAAAAATGTCACCTTGAAATATAGGTGACATTTTTAATAATCGCTATTTTACATTCCCATAGCAAGTTAATAAGTTCTAACCGCACTAAGTGCGCTATTTTATATTTCATTAAATAGTTTAGTGGAATATCCAAGTTCCAAACGCACGAAGTGTGTAAATTTATAATTTTACTATTGTTTTCGCGGTTGCAATAAGCTATAATTTGAGTATGGATACAGTAAAGGTTGTAGAG
>CAMWIB010000125.1 GCA_947174215.1 uncultured Clostridia bacterium | reverse complement strand
CCTCTTGCGCTGTTATTCAGCTCGCGTATGGTTTCTCCATCTACGACGGTAAGGTCCACGACAAAAAAGTTTTCCTGTCCCACTTCCTTGAAGCACGCTCTTTCTACCTTGCGTATGAGCGACTTCTCATTGAGCCTTGCACCGCTTATCCTTATCATTATCAGCCCTTTGACGACGTACGGCGCTTTTTCTTGTCGTAGTCGATACGACCGTGGTGCATACCAACGAGCGATTCCATAAGCGTTTTCTTTATGATTGCGATATCGCCGAGCGTAATCGGGCATTCGTCAAACTGTCTGAGTCTTATCTTATCGTCAACGAGCATTTCGATACGTTTGAAATATCCCTCTCTCGTTTCGGGAGTGAAGGAACGAATCGCCGCTTCTACGGTGTCGCAAATCATAATTATCGCCGCTATCTTCGTCTGCGGCTTCGGACCCGCATAGGTGTAGTTGTCCTGCGCGAGAGTACCCTCTTCCTGCAAATTGTTCGCCTTATTGAAGAAGTAGCTTACAGGCGCGGTACCATGGTGCTGACGGCAAATGCCAACAATCTCGGATGGCAGTCTGTTCTGCTTTGCGAGTATTTCGCCGAACAGCGTATGCGAGGTTATCATACTTACGCTGACCTCGGGAATAAGCTCGTCGTGCGGGTTGTAGTCCGATTGGTTTTCACTGAAATAAAGCGGAGCTTTGAGCTTGCCTATATCGTGATAGTACGCCGCGCATCTTGCGAGGTTTGGATTTTCGCCTATCGCGGACGCGCACGCCTCCGCTATCGTACCGACAACCAACGAGTGGTTGAACGTACCGGGGGCTTCGCTTGCGAGTCTTTTGAGAAGCGGATTTGAGAGATTGCACAGCTCGCTGAGTCTGAAATCGTCGGCAATGTTGAATATACCCTCGAACAGCGCGACTATCGGCATAAACATCAACGCCGAAAGTACGCCCGAGCCGTAGCAGAACAGCACGTTCCACAAAATGTCTATCGACACCTTCTTTATGGCAAGCGAACTCATAATGACGAGAGGTTGCGCACAAAGCGGCACGAGTATTGCCATAAGCAGGAATCTAAAACGCGTATAGTGCTTATGCGCAAAGAAGCACACCGCGCACGCGCTAAGGCTGTTGCATACGACGCTTGAAAGCATAAGCATCATCTTATTGTCGTCGGGATTCAAAGAGAACAGATACGAAAGCACGATAAGCACGCTTGTCGCGGCAACCGAAATCATTGAGGAGCGCGGATTGATAATTTCCAATACTACGAGCGCGGCAAAAGCGATTGGCATTGCGTACATATTCCACGCCTTACTCATAATGATGGAAAGTATTACGGAAAGCGTTATCGTCATAACCGCAATCCAGTAATTGCGCACGCATTTATCGTCCTTGACGTCCCTCGTGTACATTGCAAGCATAAACACGAACATCACCATAAATATGGCTACGGTTCTGCCCGTCGTCGCGCTTGCGCTACTCTTTGAAAACGCCTCGCTGAAATCGTTTATCATAAAGATAGCAAACACAACCAATATTGCCGTCGCAATGAGTACGCCTGCAATACACTTGCCTACGTATCCAAAAAAATGCTTTCTTGCAAGTCGTTTTGCTTCTTCATTTACAGACAAAACATTTACATCGTCCATAACTTTTTTGAGCATACAGCTCATCTCCATAAAATTGCGTATTTTCTCCGCTCACTCCTGTGTGCGGTTTTTATCGTCCTTTTCAAAGCGCGCGTACGCTTCGATTATCCTTGCCACAAGCTCGTGTCTTACGACGTCCTTTGACGTGAGTCGCACGACCTCGATACCCTTCACGCCGTCAAGCACATCTATCGCGTGCTGCATTCCGCTCGTCACGTTTGCGGGTAAGTCTATCTGCGTAACGTCGCCCGTCACTACGACCTTGCTATTCTCGCCCATTCTTGTCAGGAACATTTTCATCTGCTCCTTAGTAGCGTTTTGCGCCTCGTCAAGAATGATAAAGCAGTTTGAAAGCGTTCTGCCTCGCATATACGCAAGCGGCGCAATTTCAAGTTCGCCCCTCTCGACAAGCCGAATATGTGCGTCCGCGCCGAGCATATCCTGCAATGCGTCAAAGAGAGGTCTAAGATACGGGTCTACCTTTTCATTCAAATCGCCGGGGAGAAAACCGAGCTTTTCGCCCGCCTCTACTGCGGGGCGAGTGAGGATAATTTTGCTCACTCTGCGTTTTTTCAGCGCGTATACCGCAAGCGCGACCGCAAGATAGGTCTTGCCCGTACCCGCAGGTCCCACGCCGAACACCACGCTGTTTTTCTCTATCGCGTCAACGTACTTTCTCTGCCCGAGCGTCTTGGGATTTATCACCTTTCCGCTTGCCGTGATTGCTACTGGGCGAAGCATTCCGTCAATATCAAGCTCCTCGCCGCTGTTCACGCTGTCAATCACCATATTGAGTTGCGCGAGGTTTACGTTCTGCTTGCCTGCAAGCGCGCAAAGCGATTCAAGCGCACGGTACGCCTTGTCAACCGCTTCCTCTTTGCCGATAATCTTCACCGCGTTATCTGCCGTGATTATATCAACTCCGAACGTTTCGCTTATCGTTTTGACGTTTACGTCAAGCTCCCCGAATACGTTAAGAAGCTGTTCGTAATTGTCAAACTTCTTTTCCCTTGTTACCTTCATCGTCACTTCCAATCGAATTTTATGTACTCAGGATATGACCTCTTCCGTTTCCACCGTAACGGTAACGTACGTACCGCCGTCCGCATTGTGGCTTTCATAGTATACGTCAAGCACTTTAAGCGGCTCTTCGAACTCCGCCGCAACCTGTGAGTATACGCTCGCATACATTTCGTCAAGGCTCATAGCGTTCTCGCTTTCAACCTCTTTAATCTCCCGAAACTCGTACGTATATATTTTCAGCGGCACGAGGAATCCAAAATCCCGCACGCTCATTTCAAACTCGTATTTCTCAAACGGACTGCTCGGAGTCTTTGGCGTTTTGCCGAACATACTAAGCTTCGTCACACGCTTTACGTTCGTTACCTCGCGCGAGGTGATTATATCCGAGAAAAACACCGTTTTCTTGTGATACACCTTGCCGTACGCCAAGCCTTTTGCTTCCACGCTCAGCTTTTCGTCGCCGTACGTCACGTATCCGTCTATAAGCGTATCGCCAACCCGAACTACGTCGCCGTACTCCACAACGGAAGTGCCGCCCTCGACTATAACCCTCGTGACGACAGCAACCTTCCTCGCTTTCACCGTCGAGCCGACCACTTCAACGAGATAGTCCTTTTGAAGCTCGCGCTTTATCTGCACTTCGATGTGCGTTCTGCGCCGTTGCACGCTGGCATACGCAACTCCGTCAAGCGCAAGCAATTCCTTCTCCACGCTGTCGCAATCTATGCGCGGCAACCACTTGCCCTCTTTTGCTCCGTACGAGGATAGTATACCGAGTATCTGAGTATTTAATGCGCTGTCGATATTCTGTCCGTAAACGCCGTCCACCGCGCTCACGCTGACGCGCGTAATAAACTGCGAGAATATCGCAATCCCGACAACCACTACGATTATGCCGACCGCAAAACCAAGCCTTGCAAGCGTATTTATGGCGAACGGGAGCGCACCTATATTCTTTAATACTTTATAATCATAACATAAATTATTCAATAGTGCAATAATTTCACTGCGATGTTTTGACGGTACTTCAAACCTTATTCCGTCGCTTAAAATTGCTACGTTTCGTACTGCGCATATCTTGGACAGCGCACCGAGTACGCGAACGCCGTTTTTGCCTTTTACAAAAAGAACGGTATCCCCTCTCATAGCGGCAATTTTTCTAATTCTGTACGTATAGCCGTGTATATTCCGTGTAGGTTTTGACGGTCTTTGTACATCGCTCGTCTTCCCCTTCTGCGCACGGCTTTTTGTAGTTCTTCGCTCGACGACAAGTCCGTCATTTACGGTATCTAATTGGGTGTTTTTACTTTTTTTACTCAAAAGCTACACCCCCTATATATCCCTTGACGTATGCGTCGCCGCCGCCGATTTCGACAATCTGCAACCCCTCTCCGCTAACCGTAACGATACCGCTTGTAAGACGGAATTTAAGCTGTGCTTCATTTGACAGCATAACGCTTTTTACGCCGCTTATAATCAGCTTCGAGCGCGAAAGCATTGTGAGCGTAAACGGCATTATTTCGCTTTTAATATCCAATTTTCTTTTTACTTCATCCTTAAACACGCTAAATTTTATGAAAATAGCGCAAAAAATAAAACCGCTTATATGCAATTTATTACTCAGATTCTCCCATCTTTCCAACAGATTATATCTTTATCACATTATGC
>CAMWIB010000124.1 GCA_947174215.1 uncultured Clostridia bacterium | reverse complement strand
ACTCGAAGCGCAAAGCCTTATTTTCATTACGGATACGATACGAACCGAAGCTCCCGACACTTTGCGCTTCTTCAAGGAAGAAGGCGTTGAAGTGAAGATAATTTCTGGTGACAACCCCGAAACCGTGCGCGCAGTCGCACTCCGTGCGGGACTTGAAAACTGCGACAATATCATAGATATGTCAACGCTCACAACCGAGGAAGAGATTGAAGAAGCGGCAACGAAATACACCATATTCGGGCGCGTACTCCCCGACCAGAAGCTCACGCTTGTGAAAGCGCTCAAAAAGGCGGGACATACGGTCGCTATGACTGGTGACGGCGTAAACGACGTACTCGCGCTCAAAGCGGCGGACTGCTCTATCGCTATGGCGGCAGGCTCGGACGCGGCAAAGAACGTCAGCTCGCTCGTACTGCTTGACAACAACTTTGCATCTATGCCGCACGTAGTCGCCGAGGGCAGACGCTCGATAAACAATCTTGAACGCTCCGCCGCCCTATATCTGACGAAAACCTTCTATAACACGTTGCTTGCGATACTGTTTATGATTGTATCTCATCCGTTGCCATTCGCGCCGCAAAACCTCACTCTTATCGGCGGAGTTACGATTGGTATTCCGTCCGTAGTACTTGCGCTTGAACCAAACAAGGAAAGGGTTACTGGGCGGTTCTTAACTAAGGTTATGGTAAACGCCATACCGGGGGCGCTTACGGTGCTGATAGGTACGGTAGCCGTGCTGATATGTCAGTCGTTTATTCTCCCCTCTATCACCGACAAGCAGGTCGGCACGATACTTATCATACTCCTAACCGTCGCAGGCTTCATGCTCCTCGCAAAAGTGAGTATGCCTTGGAACGTCATTCATATCGTGCTGTACGTACTGATGATATTGATGTTCATTGCGTGCTACACTATCCCGGGAACGCTTTTTGAAAACCTATTCCAGCTCAACAAAGACTTCACGTGGGATATGGGCAAAGTAATACTTACCGTTTCGTCAATACTCCTCGTCGTCTATATTGGGCTGTGCTTTGCAATGCACTATATCAAGCTCAAACGCGAGAAGGTCTGGAACGAACGCTTTGAACATCTTGACGAGCGAGTGCGCGAGAAGATGAAGGACGAGGACGGCACGGAAGGAAAGCACCACGAACATCACGAACGCCACGAGCATCAGCATAAAGCGCACGAAAACAATAAATAAAAAATACGTCGTAAAAATAGACCGTCATTGCGAAGGAGCAACGCGACATCGGCAATCCAGACCGTACAGTATTTCAGTTGTCAATTTCTGGATTGCTTCGCTTCGCTCGCAATGACGGTTAAAATTATGGATAAGAGATTAAGAAGATTATTAAATGATAAGGCGTTAAAAGAACGCCTTTAATTTATGTCACTCCCCACCTTACAGAATAAGGGGGCAAGGGGGTTTTGAGGAGTTTTCGGGTAATGGGTTGTTAAGGGGTATAGGGCGTACTATTTACCCCACAAACAGGGACGTTTGTGGGGACCCCAGAAAAACAGCCATTACTCGCCCCTTAAATAAAATAAATTGCTATTTACACTTCTTATTTCCCTAACAGAAAAGTGTATTTTTGAATACATTCAAAATGATTATTTTCTATATAATATACTGTCTGCTCTTTTGCAGAATAAACGAAAGAAACTCTCGTTGCCCATATACCCTCTTGGCGTACACTATAAAGTAAATGAAATGCGTCTGAAATTGAGAAATCAGAGTTGCATTTTTCTAATCTTTTCAAAGCACGTTCATATCTATCGTCCCCCGGTACAATAAAATCTCTTGTACTTTCCGGCTTCATCAAAGAATAGTTTGTTATCAAGGAATACCGTTCATGTTCTTCTTTATAGCCTATTCCCGGTTCAATTATTAAGACACGTCCTTGACTATCTGATAACATAGCCTGCATAGTTGCATCCGGTGCATAGGTAATTTGCTTTGACTTTACAATTTGAAGTGCCTCATCAAAAGAAATTTCAGCTTTAATAAACTGTTCTGTTAAGTCTGCAATCGTTATACTGTCAGAACTACATTGATACAATCCGGCAGGATTGCCATGAACATATAACAGTGTTCCGACATTTCCATTTCTATTAACTCCATGATAAGAGTGGTATGTGCCATCTGGTCGCAAAATACCTATATAAAAACGTTCTTTCTCTTTTATAACTTTATGCTTCCATACAGCAAGGTCAATGTCAAAATTAAATCCTGTAATCATGTCATTCCCATTATAAACAAATCGGGTACACATAATATCTACCTCTTTTTAACCTCTATAAATGACTGTTTATCGTGCAGTAATTATATAATATTGAAAACGAAAAAACAAGTAGCTGATATGTGTAGCTCACTACACTTATTTCGCTCACGACAAAAGTCCTATTTTCACTGCTGGCCTTTTCGTCCACGCAAACAAGACAAGAGAAAAGGCGTTGGTTCACGCCACGCCTTTTCTCTACTTCCTGCGACTTACCTTAATCCCTTATGGGACACAGTAATCACAGCATCGATTTAATTGATATAGTTTTAGAAGCTTATACAAGCTACATTTCAAACTCAATCACTCCTCATCAGAGTTTTGATTTATTTCCTCTGCACCCTCCTGTGCGGAGATAGCGTCCGTGCCGTCCAGATTCTCACCGAGTACCGCCGCCCCAGTAGGCTCGCCGAATACGGAGTCAGAACCGTTATCGTCGCTATTCTCATCATCACTCTGCTCGCCATTCTCTGCGGCGTGACGTGCGGCAAGCTCCTCACGCATAATCTTCTTCGTCTTTGCGTCTATCTTATAGAAGAACATCACGATAGAGCTTGCAAGCATACAAAGTCCGGGGATGAGGAAGTAGATAGCCCACGCTCTGTTTTGCATATCGTTGGTGACGTACGTCGAAATTTGCTCAATAGGAGTTGAAAAATACGTATCCGAGCTGTACCCTATCGCACCGATAAACAGCAAACCGAGTGATACCGAAAGCGCATTTGAAAGCTTGTTTGACATTGACATAATTGCAAACTGCGTACCTTCCGTTCGCTTGCCCGTTTTCCATTCTTGGTAGTCTACGATATCGGCAGTCATAACCATTGGCAGATAGCCGTTAGGGCCGTACGCAAAGCCGAGGAAGAACTGATACACGAGTATCGCCCACAGTGAACGAAGAGGTGCAGGTCCAAGCACGTACATTAGGAAGAACAGCAAGCTCACGCCGAAGCCGTACATACCCGCGGTGATGAAATATCTCTTTTCGCCGAGCTTTTTGTTTATGACTGGGTTGAGCAGAATTGTGACCATACTTGAAATAGCCGAGGTGATACCGATGATGAAGCTGAGCTGGTCGCCGTACCAGATTTCGTTTATGCCTATGAAGCTCATATTGACACCTTCGCGGACGAAGATGCAGGTTGCCTGAACGGCAAGTCCCATACCGATATTTCTCCCGAAGCCGAGCATGTACGTAAGGAAAACAATGAGAATCATCTTGTTGCTTTTAAGCTCCATGAACATTTCCTTGAAGCTCATACCAGACGAAGCGGTGGACTTATACTGCTCCTTGCCCTTGAAGTACATCCAGAGCTGGAATGCAAGACCGAGCAAAGACATTACGATTGCAGTTATAAGGTATGTAAGCCAACTTACGCCGCCTTTCTCGTCGGGACCGACAAGCAACCCCATAATCATAATAAATACGCCGGGACTTGCAAGAGAGATTGAACGGAGCGTATTTGCCATACCCGCGGCGTTGTTAGTGTCGTTAGCATTGTTTGCAACAAACGACAGCGAACCCTGTACTGGAATATCCGCCATCGTCATACTCACGTTCCAGAGAATCATTACGACGGTGATGTAGATATACTTACCAACCGTTCCACCCGTAGAACTTCCAAACGGAATAAAAGCGAAGGATAGCGTGGTCAGTACGGCAAGCGGGAACGCGGACATCAATATCCACGGACGCATTTTGCCCGATTTGAAATTGGCGCGGTCAATAAGATTGCCGATAACGAAGTCCGCAACGATACTTACAAACTTCGCAACCAAGATGATAACTGCAATCGCTACGAGATTCGCTTCAAGAATTTTGTTGAAGAATTCTGCTTGGAAGCTGTTTACAAGACCTATGGCGAAGTTGATGCCCATAAGTCCGAGCGCGTACAGCCACATATTGCCCGTAAGCCCGATAAACCTCTTTTGTGGCTTTTGTTCCATGAGATTGGTCATAAAAAACGTCCCCCCCGATTGTGCTATGCCCTAAAAATTGCCTAAACCTTGGCACATAGCCTTGTCTGCTCTTGCAAGACTTTTACATTATATACAAT
>CAMWIB010000123.1 GCA_947174215.1 uncultured Clostridia bacterium | reverse complement strand
GCCTTATAGTGATTGTATTTTAGATTGCACTATAAGCACTCAATATGGGATAGACGGTTTAATAGCCAGTTTCAATGAGCGATTTACGTCGCTTGCTATATTCCGCCTCAAAATGCTCGGCTAAATGCGTCAATCTTTTTCGTTGTTTGCCCTCACCGCTATACGAATCGGCGTACCCGAAAAATCAAAGCTCTTGCGCAGTGCGTTTTCAAGATAGCGCTTATAGCTGAAATGCATAATAGTCGGGTCGTTTACCTTCACCACGAACGTAGGCGGCGTAACGCTGACCTGCGTAACGAAGAATATTTTCAACTTCCTGCCGAGGTATGACGGCGGCTCGCTTATGCGGATAGCCTCACCGACGACCTCGTTGAGAAGTCCCGTCGATATTCTGCGGCGGCTGTTTGCAACGACCTCTTTGCAAAGCGGAAGAAGGTTGTCCAATCGCTTGCCGCTCTTTGCCGAGATGTATACGGACTTGAAATAGTTCATATATTTCAAATCTTCTTTAAGCTTGTTTTCGTACTGATTTATCGTGTGGGTATCCTTGTCCACCAAGTCCCACTTGTTCATAACGATTATAGACGGCTTACCCTCGTCGTGTACGAAGCCCGCAATCTTTACGTCCTGCTCCGTAAATCCCTCGTTCGCGTCGCAAACGATAAGCACTACGTCCGCACGCCTTACAGCAAGCAACGCCCTCATAACCGAGTATCTTTCAAGGTCAAGGCTTACGGCTTTTTTCTTGCGCATACCTGCGGTATCGATGATGAGATACTTGTCGTCGCCTATATTCAGCTCCGTGTCGATAGCGTCCCTCGTAGTACCCGCAATGTCGCTTACGATACAGCGGTCATAGCCGAGAAGCCTGTTGGTAATAGAGCTTTTACCCGCATTCGGCTTGCCTACTATCGCAATCTTTATGCGCTCGTCGTCATCCTCAACTACGCTCACGGGAATGACTTCCATAAGCGCGTCAAGCAAATCGCCTATGCCCTTACCCTGCTCCGCGCTCACCGCGTACGGCTCGCCAAAGCCAAGCGCGTAGAAATCGTATACGCTGTCCATCATATTGTTGTCAATCTTGTTGACGGCAAGCACTACGGGTAGATTGGACTTTCTAAGATACGCGCACACGAGATTGTCGTCCGTCGTGAGTCCCGTTTTTCCGTCCACGACGTAAAGGATGGCGTTTGCCGTTTCTACGGCAATTTCCGCCTGCGTACGTATATGCGTCCACATCTCGTCTTCGCTTTTAAGTTCCAAGCCGCCTGTGTCAATAAGAGTGAACGCGCGACCGCACCATTCGCAGTCCGCGTAAATTCTATCGCGCGTAACGCCCGGTGTATCCTCGACTATGGCAATTCTGTTGCCCGCTATTCTGTTGAACAACGTGGACTTTCCCACGTTTGGGCGGCCTACGACCGCAATCAATGGTTTCATATTCTCTCCGTCAAAATTCGCGCCGCTTTATCCCGCTTCAATAACCAATATCATCAAATCAATCAGTTCTTGAATTCTTGAATAAACGTTTTCCAATCAAAAAATCCGCGAATTTCAGTGTCTTATTCTGTGCATTTAAGTATCTCGTTTATTTCCCAAAATGCTCCGCTATAAGCTTCGCCAAATCGCTTCCGTCGTGCGGAACGACGATTATCGGTGCGTCGAGCGCTTCCTCTACCTCTTTAATACTCTTGTTATCAAGGAATGTATCAGAAAACTCCCTAAGCATATTGTCGGGTATTACGTAGGCGTCCGCGCCGCGCTCTACCTGCGAAATTATGTCAGTCGCCGTAACGAGTCCCGCAACCGTCACGCTATGCCCGAAAAAGTCGTTTTTCACGCCGTGTACCTTGCACTTTATGCCAAGCTTATTTTCAAGCCGTTCAACGTACGTGCGAAGTATAGGCGCAAACGATACGCCAGTCACCATATCCACTCGCTTGCCGAGATTCATATCGCGCACTTCGTCAAGGCAATAATCAAAGTTCTCGTTAAACTGCGCAAGCATACCGACGCCGTTTTCAATCTGGTCGAACGCGCCGTAGTAAGAACACTCGCCCACCGCCGCGTTTGCCTTGACGTAATACTCGTCGCTACACCAACAAAAGCCGTCAAGTTCTATATGAAGTTTTTCAACGAGCGCAATAGTTTCTCTCGCATTCTGCTCGTCTACGGCTTTGAGATTTGCAAGCGCAACGCGATGCTCCGTAAGTCCTACGGGGACTACGGCAACAGAAAGAACGCCTTCCATAGCGTGCAGTCCGCGTATGCTGTCTTCAAGCACCTTGCCGTCGTTTATATCAGGCACGACGACGAGCTGAGTGTGCATTTTTATGCCGTTTTCGCCAAGCCTCTTCATATAATCTTTGAGCTTGCGCGTATTGGGATTTTTGAGTATAAACTGCCGTACGTCATCGTCGAACGCGTGTACGGATATGTAAAGAGGACTAAGCTTCAAGCGTATTATCCTGTCAATATCCGCGTCAGTTACGTTCGTGAGTGTGACGTAGCTTCCGCTTATAAAGCTGTAACGGTAGTCGTCGTCCTTAACATAGAGGCTATCGCGCATTCCCTTTGGCAGTTGGTCTACAAAGCAGAATATACACTTGTTTTTGCATACAACGGGCTTCATCTGCCAATCCACTTCCAAACCGAGCTGTTGTCCGTCCTTTTTGTGAACGCGAACAGTCTTTTGCTTCCCGTCGCGTACGACGTCAACCTCGAAGGTCTTTTCATTGTCATAAAAAAGGTAGTCAAGCTCATCGACTACGTCGTAGCCGCCTATGCGCACAAGCTCGTCGCCAATCTTGAATCCAAGTCTTTTGGCAAGTTTTGAAAGTCCCGTTATCTTTGGCATAAGTACTCTTTCTCTCTTTTACCGATTTTACCGCTTGTCACCGCTTTACACTGCAATGTACGAAGCAAGGAAGTTTGCGATATTGTCGAGCGTGTTCAGCTCAACCCATTTCTGTCCGTTCCTGCCAATACTCTCGGCAAGCTCGGTTTGCAACAGCTTGTATTCAAGCGCGATTATCTCTATATCCTCTTTTGCTCTTAAACATAAATCGTGGCTCACGAGATAGTTTATATCGTTTGCCGCGTGTTCGTCCTTAGAAAATACTATCGACGGAATCCCAAGCCTGAAACACTTGTAGATTATAGCTACGTCATAGCTCGTGATTGTAAGGTCGCAAACTGAAAGATACTCGTCAATCTTGTCGGCAGTCTGTACGAATATAACAGTCACGTCAGGCACCTGTACCGCCGCCGAACTTAGCGACTGCCTTAGCTTTGCATTGTCGCAAAATACTACGAGGCTTGCAATATCACCTTGGTCGAGTAACAAATCAAACGCCTTTGCAAGCTCGTTTCCGTCTCTTATGTTTACAAATACCGTCTTTGAACGCGGCAAGCCAAGCTCCTGCTTCGCCTCCGCTATATCCCCCTCTTCGCGTCCTTGCACCTCGTACGGCAAGCCCATAGTCATAACATCCTTCGAGCGAATACCCGCACGCACAAGCTCCGCTTTTACGTCCGCATTCTCTACGATATACACGTTTGTTATATCGTCGAGTCCGCGCTTTGGCATAGTGAAGGTTTGAAGCATATAAATTATCTGCGTATCGAATTTCAGCTTGCGCTTAGCCTCAACCGCACAGTGATGAGCGTACGGCGTAAGGCAAAGAATGTACTGAGGTTTGAAACGCTTCAACATATTCTTAATTCTGTTTACGCGCTTGGAATACTTGCGCACTCTCAGCCTGTCCATAATAACGCCTCTGTCCTTGCGTTCAAGCAAATACTGATACTCGCTACCGTTATCCATAAGCCTATCGAGGGCGGAACGCTTTGCGACTACGCCGTACTTATCGTCACTTACAATAGCAACGTTATGCGTGCCTACGCGCTCTATTGCCTCCGCAAGCTTTTTCGATATTCCGTCCGACTCGTCCTTGGACGTCATAATCACTATAATCGGCTTTCTCTCCATAAGCTCTCCTAATCTTTATTCGCAGTATCCTATTATAAACTGCGCGTCGTGTACTCTAAATGAAATAGCCCCCTCTTTCCCTTCGGGTATTTCTCCCACCACTCGAAAAGCCAACGCTCCTTACAATGGTATCCATCGCTCGCGGGGGCGACAATCGGCGCTCGCCTACCGCCATATACCACTCTTTATTCCACTCGGTCGCAGACGAAATAAACAACACGCGTCTGCTTCCTTGTACTTTATTGCACTTACTTACTTCATTTTACGACAACATTCTTGCAATGAAATGTGCTATCCAATCAAGCAAGCGAAGCTTGGCTCGGCACTCACTTGGCGCGCGCCCTGCACGCGCG
>CAMWIB010000122.1 GCA_947174215.1 uncultured Clostridia bacterium | reverse complement strand
ATTTTAGACTGTACGTGGGCGATTGTAGCAATTTGCTACAATCGTTTTTTATTTGGGGTCCCCACAAACGTCCCTGTTTGTGGGGTTTAATTAGCGGTGAATTATACTTTTAAGTGTAACACCATAAACATAAGAGAAGTTCATACAAAAGCGCAACTGAAATTGAACCCTATAAGGTTTGATATTGACAAATTATTTAATATGGATTATTATAAAACATATGTTGCACAATAAATGTTTTAGAACGTAATATCAATGATATATAAAATTAAACAGGAGATAAGATATGCCGCCAAAAGCAAAATTTACAAAAGAGGAAATAGTGAACGCCGCGCTTGCGCTCGTGCGCGAGGACGGAATGAGTGCGCTGACCGCAAGAGGTCTTGGTGCAAAGCTCGGTAGCTCCGCGCGACCGATATTCACCGTGTTTAAGGGAATGGAAGAGGTCTCCTCCGAGGTTATAACCGCCGCAAGACTCATTTATGACGAGTACATCGATATAGGTCTATCTGCCGAGATTCCCTTCAAGGGCGTAGGTATGCAGTACATTATGTTTGCGATAAACGAACCTAAGCTTTTTCAGCTCTTATTTATGACGGAGAATAATGCAAATATCGAAAACGTGTTGACTTATATCGAGGAGAATTATTCAAAGATTCTTGATTCAATAAAGACCGCGTACAACTTCGATGATGACAAGGCGTTGAGGCTGTACAGACATCTATGGGTTTATTCTCACGGCATAGCGGTGCTGTGCGCGACTAAGGCGTGTAGCTTTACGGCGGAGCAGATAAGCGATATGATGACGGACGTATTTTTAGGCGTGTTCAAAAAGATAAAGGCGGAATAAGCGATGATTGAGATAAAGAACGTAGTCAAAACGTACGGCGGCGGCGAGAGTGAAGTAGAGGTGTTGAAGGGCATCGATTTGACAGTACAAGACGGCGAGTTTATCGTCATATTGGGTGCGTCGGGTTCAGGTAAGTCAACACTTCTTAACGTAATGTCGGGGCTTGAACGCCCAAACGGCGGCTCGGTTGAGTATGACGGCGTTGATATAACGACTCTTACGGAAAAGGAATTGACTCTTTTCCGCAGGCAGACGGTTGGGTTTATATTTCAGCAATACTATCTGCTTCCCAATCTCAGCGTTGAGCAGAACGTAAGAATGGGCGCGGATTTGGCAGGTAATAAGGATTATAAGCAAATCATCGAGGCGGTAGGGCTTAGCGATAAGCTACACAAAAAGCCGTCCGCGCTGTCGGGTGGTGAACAGCAAAGAGTTGCCGTTGCGCGTGCGCTTGCAAAGAAGCCAAAGGTGCTTTTCCTTGACGAGCCTACGGGCGCGCTTGACGAGAGTACGGGAAGGAGCGTACTCGACTATATATGCAAGCTTCAAAAGGAACTCGGCTTTACTATGATTATGGTTACGCACAATAGTAATATTGCTAATATGGCGAACCGCGTAGTCTGTATGAACAGCGGACGAATCGCCGAAGTATACGAGAACCAGACGGTGAAGGGCGCGTACGAGATAGGGTGGTGAGTATGGTCATAAGCGTTAAGGACGCATTGAAGCTGTTCGGCGTGTCTATCATTTGCTGTTGCGCCGTGCTTGTGTGTACTATGTTCATAAACTATTATATTGACCTCTCTGGCGTAAGAGCGTTGGTCGCTTCCGATGAGGCGTTGATACTCTACGAGGCGCAGTTGCTCACGTCTAAGGTCACCGTGCTTGTGACGGGCGGATGTCTGCTTGCAACCTCTGTCGTAACATTGCTGTATTATGTCAGACATTTTATCGATATGCACAAAAAGGAGCTTGGCATACTCAAAGCTTTTGGCTATTCCAATACGGAAATCGCGCTTAGGTTCTGGGTGTTCGGGCTTAGTGTTCTCGTAGGGGCGGCGGTAGGTTTTGCGCTCGCGTTTGCAATTATGCCAACCTTCTACGACCTGCAAAATGAAACGAAGCTACTGCCCGATATGTCAGTGCGCTTTCATGCGGAGATACTGGCATATCTCGTAGTTTTACCGACCGTCGTATTTTCTGCGATAAGTGTGGTATACGCTCGCTATAAGCTCGGCAAGCCCGTGATAGAGCTTATCAAAGACAGTCTTCAAGGGGATAAAAAGCGTAGAGTGTTTACGTTTTCAAGAAGCGGTGACGAAAGTATAGTGAAGGATAACGTTGAGAATGACGGTATTAAGAATGAATGCAATGCGAGTGCGCATAAGCCTAAGGATATGCCGTTTCTCAGAAAGCTTAGTCTAAGCGTATTGTCGTCACAAAAGACGCTCGTATTTTTCATATGGTTCGCGTCGTTCTGCTTTTCGGCGATGACTCAGATGTCAATAAGTATGAAGGACTTGTCAAGCGTGATGATGGGAGCGATGATGATGGTGATTGGGCTTACTCTCGCATTCACCACGCTTATACTCGCTATAACGACCGTCATAAACGGCAATTCAAAGACTATTGCGACGATGCGCGCTATGGGCTATTCGCAATCAGAGTGCGCAAATGCAATATTCGGCGGCTACCGTCCTTTTGCGTACGTGGGCTTCGCAATCGGCACGGCGTATCAGTATGGGCTTCTCAAAATTATGGTGTCATTCGTTTTCAAGGATTTTGCAGATATGCCGTCATACTCGTTCGATTGGAAGGTTATGCTCATTTCGCTCGCCGTGTTCGTGGTGGCGTACGAGGGCATAATGCTATGCTGTGCGCTAAGGATAAGGAAGATACCCATAAAGCAGATTATGATTGAATAGCTTGACACGCTAAGTATAAAGTCGTATATTGAGAGTAGGCAGTTCGTAACCATCCTGCCTTGCAAACACCATGGTTGCTAAAACAAAACTAAGGAGAGAAGGGGCGCAGTGCGCTCCGTTGCGTCCTTAGGGCGCATTTTTTTATGGAAAGATACAGCAAAATTTTGACGAAGCGCAAAAGAGAAATCGTCTTGCTACGCGGCAGTGGATGCGCGTATAAGAAGTGTTCTTTTTGCGACTATCATCTTGACAAATGCCCAGACGAAGCGGAGAACTTCGCTCTTAACAGCGAGGTGCTGGCGCATGTCACGGGCGAGTTTTCAGACCTTGAAGTTATAAACAGCGGTTCGGTATTCGAGCTTGGAAAGAATACTCTTGAACTTATAAAACAGATATGTATAGATAAGAATATCAAAACCGTTCATTTTGAATCTCATTACATTTATCGTGACATAATAGACACTTTAAGGCGTTATTTTGATAATTGCGACGTAAAAATGAAGTTAGGGCTTGAAACCTTTGACTACGATTTTCGTGAGAAAGTGCTTATGAAAGGTATTCCCGAGCGTGAGCCGAGTATCATTTGTCACAACTTTGACGAAGCCAATTTTCTTTTCGGAATAAGCGAGCAGAGCGTGGAGAGTATGCTCCGCTATATAACCTTGGGGCTTGAAAATTTCGAGCGCATTTGCATAAACGTAATGTGTGAAAATTCCACTTCCGTAAAACCCGATAAGAGCGTGATTACGGACTTTGTTGAACACGTTTATCCGCTTTATAAGGACGACGAGCGCGTTGATATACTTATAAATAATACGGACTTCGGTGTCGGGGATTGAGGGTGAGGTATGAAAATTCGTTTGAAAAAAGAATGGAATGAATTTGTTACTCTTATGCGCAGTATCCCGTCCTTCGTCGTCGTGGTATTCGTCGTGTCCGTAGTGGCGATGAACTTGCTTGCAAACAAAAGTATAGACACGGGTACGGAGTATCTTGCGCTTGATTGCGGCATAATCGTGTCGTGGCTGTCCTTCCTGTCTATGGACATAATCACAAAGCACTTCGGACCAAAAGCCGCTACGCAGATATCGTTCGTAGCCGTTGCTTGCAATCTCGTGCTGTGCTTGGTGTTTTTTATCGTCAAAGTTATTCCCGGCGTATGGGGCGAGAGCTTTGTGGACGGTAGCGAGGAGATAATCAACGGCGCACTTAACAATACGTTTGGCGGAACGTGGTACATACTGCTTGGCAGTACCGTAGCCTTTTGCGCTTCCGCAATAATCAACAATACGATGAACTTTGCCGTCGGAAAGCTGTTCAAAAAGAACCCCGACGGAATGGGCGCGTATATAATTCGTAGCTACGTGTCAACCGCGGTAGGGCAGTTTGCGGACAACCTCATATTTGCGCTTATCGTGAGCAAGGTGTTTTTCGGTTGGTCGTGGCTACAATGCTTCACCTGCGCTCTAACGGGAATGTTGATTGAGCTTGCCTGCGAAGCACTGTTTGCGCATTTTGGCTTTTTCGTCTGCAAAAAGTGGAAGGAAATGTGCATTGGTAAAGAGTATTTTGCTATCGTGCGTAAAAGCACAGATGATAAACCCGATGAATGTATAGAATAGATA
>CAMWIB010000121.1 GCA_947174215.1 uncultured Clostridia bacterium | reverse complement strand
GGCTGTACAGTGACAGCCTTTAATTCTGTGTTACCTAAAACGAACTGTTTTCAGGGTATGTTTTGATATAAAAGCAGGGTAAATTACTTTGCGGCTTTGATGCTGTCAAGAGCGCGGCAAATAGTAGCTTTCTTTCTTGCGGCGGTGTTCGCCTTGAAGATGCCATCTTTCATTGCGCAATCAATAACAGACATGGTTTCAGGCAAAAGCTGTTCCGCAAGTGCGACGTCGTTTGCGCTGATAGCAGCATTGTACTTTTTGATTGCTGTTTTAACGCGAGATTTCTTTGCAGTGTTCATCTCGTTTTTCTTTTGTGAAGTGATGACTCTCTTCTTTGCTGACTTAATATTTGGCATATTTCTCTCCTCGTACTATTGTACTGATTAAATATCTTGCATATATTAACATAAAGCAAATAAAGTTGCAACCATTTTTGCATTGATTTTTTGCCTTTATACATAATAAAAGTATGAAAAACTCAGATTTTGTCACCGATATGGCTATCGAAGCCGCCGAAGCGGGCGGACTTGGCGAGTTATCCAAAACTACGGAGCTTTCCTATGGGATAGTGCAGAGATATCTCAACATTAAAAGCACGGAGCATTCAAAGCGTATAGGTCGAGAGCGCGGCGTGTATATAACGTACGACTGTCCGCTTACGGTGTTCGACACCGAACGCGCTATAAATACCCTTACGGGATATATTTCTTCTGCGCTTAAAGGACTCATAGGTACGGTCAGAAAGTCTACGCCTGTGCTTGTGATAGGTTTGGGAAACGGAGGAATTATCGCCGACGCGCTCGGCGAGCGTACCGTTGAAGGTGTAAACGTGACGAAGCAGTATTTGCAGTCGTACTCGAAGCAACACGTATGCGCAATGACTACGGGTGTGTTTGGAACTACTGGTATGCAGTCTGCGGATATCGCTTCCGCCGTTACGGAGAAGATTAAGCCGTGCGCCGTTATACTCGTGGATAGCCTTGCTACAAGCTCCGTATCGAGAGTGGGAACTTCCTTTCAGATTTCCACCGCAGGGATATCCCCCGGTGGCGGAGTGGGACAGGATAAGGAGCGCATAGACAGAAACGTGCTTGGCGTGCCTACGATAGCGATTGGCGTACCGCTTATGCTGTCAATGCGTACGGCTATTTACAATTTTGTGAAGGAGTATTCCGAAAAGTCGGGGAGCGGTGTGGATGAGTTCAGACTTCGCGCCGAGCTTGTGGAAAAGAATCTATCAAACCTTGTCGTTGCGCCAAAGGAGATAGACTACTTTGTGAATACCGCCGCACTCGTCATATCGGGCGCGCTAAATAAGACATTTGGCTGACTACGTTATAGTTTGAAATGTGCTTGTAAGGCGGTACGCAAGTCAGAAGAACATATCCAACTGTAATAAATTGAGACTTTACATGGGGTCCCCATAAAATCTCCGCATTTTATGGGGGTTAAAACGCCCCTGTTTGTGGGGTAAATTTTATTCGTTCAAAAGGAGATGTAAAATCTCCTTATATTTTTTGTCCTCTCTTTGCGAAGTGAAGTCAAAGGTTATTTTTGCGGCATATTGAGGTTGGTGAGTTACGTGCTTTGAAAGCTCTTTACAGAGGTTTTCATTGCCGTCGGCAAACATTACGTTACCTAAAATCTCGCAAATCTGCCGCTTGCAGAATAGATAATGCGAGCAACCAAGAATAACCTGTTCTACGCCGATGAATTGGTGTAGGCGTTCTGTGAGATAGGGGATAAGCTCATCCATACTTAGGCTGTGACGGGTGCCGCTGAGGCTTGCCTGTATTTCTATGAGCGTAGCAAGCTCTGGCGTGTTTGCAACCTTAAAGGTCTTTGAACAGTCAAGCTTATTGAGTGTGCGCGCGGTCGCCATAACGAGAGTGTCGTTAGCGTCCTCTTCGTTTTCTTTTAGGGGCGGAAGAAGCCTTATTACGTCGCTGTCGTCGGTTATAGACGAAGCCGTATTGCAGGCGAGTACTACGACGTCAGAATGTGCGCGTACGCGCCTTATACCTGCGCGTACTATCTCTTTTAGCTTTTCCTCGTCGGTGTTGCCAAAGGGATGGTGTGCGTTGTCGGAAAGATAATATAAATCGTTGCCTGCAAATTTGTTCAAAATTACTTTCGCGGTTGTAAGACCGCCGATTCCGCTGTCGTATACGCCGATAGTTGCCATATTTGAAATATATGTGCGCAAATTTTTTATATGTGCGAGTGAAAGAAGTAAAGTTTTGAAAATACTGTTTTTAGAGCAGTTTTCGGTATTCTAACCGCGTTAAATTTTGATGTGGAATATTGTGTTTAATATCAAATCTTAATGATTAAATGCGATTTGAAAGAAAAATTACACATTGTTTGAAATTGGCTATTGAAATTGAAGTGTTTTTATTATAAAATTTTCACATAGACTTATTGTGCAAAGGGGGCATTTATGAAAGTTTATAATACAAAATCAATCCGTAACGTAGCTCTCATCGGACACTCGGGAGAGGGCAAGACTTCACTTGCAGAAGCAATGATGTTTGAAGCTAAGACCATAAGCCGTCTTGGTAAGGTTGACGACGGCTCGTCGACTATGGACTATGACGATGAAGAAGTTAAGCGCAAGATATCCATATCGCTCGCGCTTGGCTATGCGGAGTATAAAAACACTAAGATAAACATTCTCGACGTACCCGGCTTCTTTGACTTTGAGGGCGAAATGCAGGCGGCGTTGCAGGCGGCAGATAGCGCGATTGTCGTGACGTCCGCTTCCGGCTCGGTTACGGTAGGCACGGAAAAGGCTCTCGACTTGTGCGGTGAGAAAAAGATTCCGTCTTTCATATTTGTAAACGCGGTAGATAAGGATAATTCAAATTTCAACGGCACGGTAAGCGCTATTATGGCAAAGTACGGCAACGTAGTACCAATCGAGTTGCCTATTATGGAAAACGGCGCGATGGTTGGCTCGGTTGACGTGCTTACGGGACAGGCGTACGACCTTGCGGGTAAGCAAATTGAAACTCCCGCGGCTATGCAGTCCGCAGTAGAGGAATACAACTCGAAGCTAATGGAGATGATTGCCGAAACCGACGACGAGCTTATGATGAAGTTCTTTGACGGCGAGAAGTTTACCGAAGAGGAGATTCAGAAGGGCTTGCACGTAGCTATCGCAGAAGAGGTGTTCATTCCGCTTATGGCAGGTAACGCGCTTACCTCAAAGGGCGTCGCAAGGCTTATGGATAAGGTGGTAGACCTTATGCCCGACCCAAGTCGCGTGCATAAGATTAAGGCTACGGTTGGCGGAGAGCAGAAGGAAATTGCCGTAGACGAAAACGCACCGTTCAGTGCGCAGGTTATAAAGTCGGTGGTAGACCCGTACGTTGGTAAGCTCCTTATATTCAAGGTTTTGCAGGGCAAGCTTTCAAGCGGTGACGGCGTGTATAACAACTCGCAGGACAAGCAGGAAAAGGTTAGCACGCTGTATGTACTCAAAGGCAAAAAGCAGGAGTCCGTTGACAGTTTGTGCGCGGGCGATATAGGCGCGGTAGCAAAGCTCGTTTATACGAATACGAACGATACGCTCGCCGCAAGCGGCAACAGCCTTGTATATGACAAGATTGAGTTCCCGACTCCCGTCATCTCATACGCTGTCAAGGCGGCTAAGGACGAGGAGAAGGCTATACAGGGACTCATCAAGATGCAGGACGAGGACGCGACCTTCAAGGTTGAAAAGAATATTGAAACGGGCGACGTGCTTATCAGCGGTCTTGGCGAGGCTCAGCTGGATATAATGTGCAAGAGAGTCAAGGCTAAGCTCGGCATTGACGTTTCCTTGCAAGAGCCGCGCGTAGCGTACCGCGAAACCATAAAGAAAACCGCACAGGCAGAAGGTAAGCATAAGAAGCAATCAGGCGGCGCAGGTCAGTACGGCGACGTATTTATCAAGTATGAGCCGGGTGCGGCGGACGGCGAATTCGAGTTTGTTGACGCGGTTGTCGGCGGCGCAGTACCCCGTCAGTTTATACCCGCGGTTGAAAAGGGTCTAAGAGAAGCTATCAAGCACGGCGTGCTTGCGGGCTATCCGATGGTAAACTTGAAAGCAACTCTGTACGACGGTAAGTATCACCCCGTAGACAGTAAGGAAATTGCGTTTATAACCGCCGCGAAGCTCTCTTATGCGGACGGTATTGCGGCGGCATCTCCTTGCTTCTTGGAGCCAATCGTAGAGGCGAAGATAACCGTACCCGACGAATATCTCGGCGATATTCTCGGCGATATGAATAAGCGCCGCGGTAGAATACTCGGCACGGATATGGCGGGCGGCTAGCAGATAATCACCTCCGAAGCGGCGCAAGCCGAAATGTTCCGCTACGACACGGATTTGCGCTCTATGACGCAGGGCAGGGGTA
>CAMWIB010000120.1 GCA_947174215.1 uncultured Clostridia bacterium | reverse complement strand
CGGGCTCGTGGGCTCGGAGATGTGTTTTAGAGACTGTCATGATAGCGTCCTTAGTACCGCTGAGGTTGAGGGTAAGTCTTGACTTTGCACGTTGCTCCGTGTCGGGGTTGATGACGTACTCACCGTCAACCATACCGACTACGACTGAACCCGTAGGTCCTGCCCACGGAATATCGGAGATTGAAAGCGCTACGGAAGAACCAATCATACCGAATACTTCCGGAGGCGTGTTGGTGTCAACCGACAGAACCGTTGCAATAACCGTAACGTCGTTGTAAATACCCTTCGGGAACAAAGGACGAATCGGGCGGTCGATAAGACGGGAGGTGAGGATAGCCTTATCGCTTGCTCTTCCCTCTCTCTTCTTGAAGCCGCCGGGGATTTTGCCGATAGCGTACATTTTCTCTTCATAGTCCACGCTGAGTGGGAAGAAGTCCATGCCGTCACGCGGTTGCTTTGACATCGTCGCGTTTACCATAACTACGGTGTCTCCGCAACGAACGATACAGGAACCGTTTGCCTGACCGCAATATGCGCCTGTTTCGACGACCAACTCTTTGCCGCCGACTGTTGTCTTGAAAATTTTTCTTTCCATAATTTACTCCTATTCTGGGAATTCCGTCATTCCCTCGTAATGATTTATATTAACGGCAAGCCGTTATTTTAATTAAAATTTCGGGTGCGTAAAAACGCACCCGAATAAGTTTTGTTACTTTCTCAAACCGAGCGAGTTGACGATAGCACGGTATCTCTCGATGTCGGTATCCTTCAAGTAGTTGAGCAGGCTTCTTCTGTGGCCGACCATCATCAAGAGGCCTCTACGGCTGTGGTGGTCTTTGTGATGCACTTTGAGATGCTCTGTCAGCTCCTGAATACGCTTTGTGAGAAGCGCGATTTGCACCTCGGGTGAACCCGTGTCACCTTCGCTGCGAGCGTAGGTTGCGATGATTTGTTGCTTAGTTTCCTTATCCATTGATTTTACCTCCTTCGTTGGATAAATAATTCGCTTTCAACCAAGTAAGGACTTGGAGATTGACCTAACCTCGTCGAAAGTACATAAGTATATTATCACAATAAAATAGCAATGTAAAACGATTTAATACAATTATCTCATTAAAATATTTGAGTTTACCGTCAAATCTATTATGTCGTCGCTTCCGCGCATATCCTTAATCGTGCCGTTTGAGCGCTTAACAATCTCCTCGATAATTTCAAATATTCTGCTGTTTGTAAACAAATCTACTCTTGCATACTTAGTTTTGCCGTCTTTCATAATGAAAACGATATATTTTATCCTCGCTCTATATGCAATCAGTTCATAAAATTTCACGCCGTATATATCGTCAAATTTCAATATTTCTCGGAATCTAACCGTGTATTCTTTGGGTTTTATGTATTTTGCATATGCAGTATTAAAAGCATTTACGTATAGACGTTGAAACAGCACATTATGCTTAAAACTATCGTTTGACACTACACAATGCTGACCGCCCCAAAAACCAATCACCATTCCCAAACACATCAACATGAATACCATTATTATTGGCATCTCTATCCTGAACTTATGCGGCATGAACTCAAACGCAATGGCATAAGCTAAACAAAGCATAGCTAATGCAAACACCATAAGTGCTGCGACTATCATCATATATGTATTAGCCATTGCACCCATATTAAATCTTTTCTTGTTTTTTGCGTTATCGTTTTTCATCGTTTAGTTTATCCTTTACTATGCAATGTTATCATTAACTCTTTCCTTAGTATTGCCGCCAAAGTTCAGCACGTAAAAATTATCCGTATTGACAACTACAAATCCATCTTCTTCTTTATGTTTCTCATCATAAGCCTGCAACGTAACGCTATCCTCGTCATAATCAACGATTATCCCGCAAGCTACTTCCTCGTTGTCATAATTGTCAACCGTTACGAAAGTCGTATTGGACTTTAAGAACTCGAAAACGTCTTCGCGGCTATTCCACTGATTGAACGTCAGCTCCTGCTCTAATTCTAAATCGGTTATATTCAAGCGTTCAATATACTTCGTCTTATACGCAACAAACGAAACGTAATCGCGCGGATACATAGAGTATCCCGAAAACTTCCCCTGCTTATCATAGCTTTTTACAAAAATACTGTCCTCGTTTTCATGGAAAATAATTCCCACGTCAAACCCGTTTGAATTCTCAATATAAACCTCGCACAGCTCTTTATTATCTATAAGTTTTCTGAAATTCATATTACTCTCCTATATCAACGACACGAATTGTCCCAAAACTCTTTCTGCCTTTCCAACATTAGGTCAATATTCTTGATATATTCTAACGGCTCCTTATAGTTTGCGCAACGGGTTATCAACTGCTTTTTTCTGTCAAGCTTTTTGGATATTCCGTTCGCGCCGTTGGCGATAATTGAAGTATCCTCTTCCATAATGTCTATGTTATATAAACACTCCTTACCAACCTTAGAATAGCCCACGTTTTCGAGGTTGCCGCTCGTGTATTTCTGCCTGTACATATAGTACGGCACGTAGCCCGAAGCGGTCAGTTTTTTATACGCGTAGTCCACCATTTTGCTTGCAGTTTCGCAGTCGGTATTGTCATAGCCGTCAAGTTTTAGCGCAGAACCCTTTTTCAAATACAGAGTATGTACTGTGATATTCTCGGGCGAGAGCGCAACCGCCGTATCAACGCTATACTTGAAGTCCTCAAAGGTTTCGTTTGGAAGCATTGCAATCAAATCCATATTGACGTCCAACTTCCCTTTTGCAAGCGCGAACGCGTTTATAATATCTCCCACTCTATGCTTGCGCCCTATCAATTCGAGCGTTTTCGCATTGAAGGACTGCGGATTGACTGATATTCTCGTCACGCCGTGCTTCAAAAGCATATCTATCATCTCTTTGTTGATAGTATCGGGACGCCCTGCCTCAACGGTAAACTCGCTTGCGCCGAAGTGGCAATGTTCAAGCACTCTGTTAAGCTGTTCACAGCCTATCGAGGTTGGCGTGCCACCGCCTATATACACCGCTCGTATTTCAAGCTTTTTGCTCTCTATCAGTTCCTTAGTCTGTTCTAACTCGCGTATAAGGCAGTCCACGTACGGCTCAACGAGCTTTTGTTGCTTTGTGAGCGGCAAACTTACAAACGAGCAGTACGCGCATTTCGTTGGACAGAACGGTATAAACACGAATACGTCATACGCTTTATCCGACGTATTGCGAAGTGGCGTTTGTACGCTTACAATCTTTTCAATCAGCTCCACCTTCTCCGCACTTACGCCGTAGTCCTTCATAAACACTTCGCGTGCGGACTTTCCGTACGTTTCCTTATCGTTTTGAATTTCTACGTAAAGCTTGGTTGGGCGTATTCCCGTAAGACAGCCGTACGGCAAAGTTACCCCCGTCAAAAAGCACAGCGTGCGGTATACGGCAACTTTGAGATACCGCTTTTCCACTCTCTTGCGCATAAGCTCGTCGTACTCGCCGTATGGAAAATAAAAATTCTTTTGAAAGCTCTCGAATTTCTCAGACGATACGCTCACCTTAAACGCGTCGCCCTGTAACTTATAATCGACGTGCAAGGATAAATTCTCAGCCGTCGCCCCTTCAAAAAGACGGACAAGCTCCATAATATCGTTTAGATATTCTTCTTTGCATATCGAAAAATCTATCATTCGAATCTACCTTTGTCGTTTACTTTCGCAACTCGTTTTGGTTGTTCACTTTCTCTGTTTCACTTGTAAATGTTTCGCAATCCATTACTTGCTCTCGCAAATATTATTTACTTTCATTTACACTCGTAACGCTACTCTATATTATCGAAGCCATTTTTGCAATTCGCTTATTCCTTGACAAGCACCAGATTATGCTTGCGCTCATAGTCGAGAGTCGTAGGCACTCCGTGACCGGGGTATGCGGTATACTCACCTTTAAGGTTGAACAGCTTATTGACGATTGAGTTTTTAAGCTGTGCAAAGCTTCCGTCATAAAAGTCCGTACGCCCATAGGTATCTCTAAACAGCGTATCGCCCGAGAATATCTTATCCTCTACGACGTAGCACACCCCGCCGACGGTATGCCCCGGGGTATGGATAACGCGCACGTCAAGCCCCGCCACGTATATAGTTTCACCGCCTTCGAGCAGTACGTCGGGAGTGAATTTCTCCACGCTCTCACCTACCGCAAACGCAAGGTTTTTATATGAGCTTACCTTATCCAAATCGTCCTTATGCAAGAACACTGCGGCAGTACGTCCGTCCTCTTGCGGTGCAATTCTGAGTAATTCGGCAACGCCGCCTATATGGTCGAAATGCGCGTGCGTGAGCAAAATTCCGTCAAGCTTTGCCCCAAAACTGCAAATCGTATCCGCAATTTCCTGCGCGTTACCCCCCGGGTCAACCACGAAAGTAACGCCGCCGTTTACGACGACGTACGTGTT
>CAMWIB010000119.1 GCA_947174215.1 uncultured Clostridia bacterium | reverse complement strand
CGGCGGGAACTTCGTCACAAGCCTCGTGTTTATTTCCTTTTTCCAGAAGCCCACGTAGTCGTACGTCCCTGCAAAGCGGAAAACGTAATGCCTCGGCGCATAAGTTTGTAGCACGACTCGTCCCTGCTTTTCCGCTCTTCCCGCTCTTCCCGCGACCTGCGTAATAAGCTGGAATGTTCTCTCCGACGAGCGGTAGTCGCTGAAATATAGCGCCGCGTCCGCTTCGAGTATTCCCACGAGTGTTACGTTTGAAAAATCGTGTCCCTTTGCAATCATCTGCGTGCCTACGAGAACGTCGGCTTCGTGCGCGGCGAATGCGGACAGTATTTTCAAGTAGCTGTCGCGGCGGGTTGTCGTATCGTTATCCATACGCAAGGTTCGCACGTTCGGAAAATAGCTTTTAAGCTCCTCAACAACCTTTTCAGTACCTATTCGCCCCTGCTTTATCTGGTCGCTTCCGCAGTTCGGGCATTTTGTAAGCGCGTGATATCGCTTGCCGCAGTAGTGGCATTTAAGCTCGTTATCCTCTTTATGATAGGTCAAGGACACATCGCAGTCCTCGCACTTGGCAACGTAGCCGCATTCCTTACAGCGTATAAACGAGGCGAAACCTCTGCGGTTTAGAAACAGCATAACCTGTTCCTTTCTATCCAGCGCCCCCTTTATCGCCTCTATCAGAGTCATAGAAAATATGGAACGGTTGCCGCTTCTGAACTCCTGAACCATATCCACGATTTCCATTTCTGGCATCTTGTGCTTTGATATGCGCTCGGATAGCGTGATAAGCGAATACTCGCCGTTGCTTGCGGCAAGATAGCTCTCCATATCGGGAGTTGCTGAGCCAAGCACCAATACAGCGTTATTTAAGTGCGCACGGAACTTTGCTATACTCTTGGTATCGTAGCGAGGATTCGACTCGCTTAGATAGCTCGTATCGTGTTCCTCGTCAATTATGATTGCGCCGATGTTTTCGAGCGGCGCAAATATTGCCGAGCGTGCGCCGATAGCAATTTTCGCTTCGCCGTCCTTCAACCTCTTCCACTCGTCGTATCTTTCGCTCGAATTGAGTCCGCTATGTAGAATGGCAACCTTATCTCCGAATCTTGCGCGGAAGAGTCCGAGCATTTGCGGAGTAAGCGATATTTCAGGCACGAGCATAATTGCCGTCTTTCCGCTTGATAGCATACTGTCAATAACGCGCTCGTATATCTCCGTCTTACCCGAGCCGGTCACACCGTGTAATAAAAACACGCCCTTACCGTTTGTTATTTTGTTTACTGCATTCGCCTGTGCGGGAGTAAGCGTAACGGTCTTATCCTGTCTTTTCAGAGTTTGCATAGGCGAAGTGCGCTCGTGTACCGCGCTTTCTACCACCACGCCCTTATCGCGCAAGCCCTGTATCGCCGATACTCCGAACTTAGTGACGAGTACGCTCAAAAACTGTCCGCCGTTTGCCGCGATATATTTTAGAGCTTCAAGCTGTTTCATAGCTCTGCCGCCAACTATATCGCATAATTCTTCAAGCGGTCTTTCGTCGTCAACGCGCAGATACTTTTTTGTAAACTCGGGGTCCCTCTCCTCGCGTAGCTTCGCAGGCACGAAGAGCCTTAGAACGTCTATGTAGCGAAGATGATATGACTCTCTCAAAAAGTACATAAGCTCCAACTGTTCGGAGCTTATAGGTGTATCAAGATATTTTGCTGTTTTGAGATTGTCGTACTGTGAGCTTTCCTTTTTGCCTATGACGAAGCCGATAAGTCTATTCTTGCCGAACTCAACCGCCACGCGACTGCCAATGGGCATATCCTCGCCCTCGTAGTCAAACGTACGGTCAATCTCGCTGTTGGACAAATCGACGATGACTTCAAGTATCATAGCGCAAGTACCCTGTCAATGATAATGTCCGCAAGCTTACGCTTGCTCACCTTGCCGCTATACTCCTCTTTGCCGTCCGCGCCAATCAGCGTTGCTATATTCGTATCTACGTCAAAGCCTGCGCCTTCCATCGTCACGTCGTTTGCGACGACGAGGTCGGCATTCTTTCTTAAAAGCTTGGCCTTCGCGTTCTCGATAAGGTCGTTCGTTTCGGCGGCGAATATGACGAGCTTGCGCCCGTTCTTATCTTCGCCGAGAGTTGCGGCTATATCGGGATTCTTTTCAAACTCAATGGTAAGGCTTTCGGCTTTCAGCTTGCCGCTATAAGCTTGCTTTGGACGGTAGTCCGCAGGTGCGGCGGAAAGTATTGCGATATCCGCTTCTTCAAACTCGCTCTTGCAAGCTTCAAGCATATCGACGGTCGTACGCACGGCTACACTCTTGTATACGCCCTTCGGCACGTCTACCTTTATATTGCCATGCACGAATATTACCTTTGCGCCCCTATCCATTGCGGCTTCCGCTATCGCCGCACCCATCTTGCCAGACGAGCGGTTTGCAATAACGCGCACGCTGTCAATATTCTCTTCCGTACCGCCGGCAGTGACAAGCACCGTCTTTCCGTCAAGGTCCTGCACGGGGGTGAGAATGTCAACGATTGCCTTCACGATATCGCAAGGCTCAGCCATTCTGCCCTTGCCGATATCGCCGCAGGCAAGCAGTCCCTCCGTCGGCTCGCATATACTCACGCCGCGCTCCGCCAGTATGCGCAGATTCTCAGCCGTAGCTTCGTTCTCGTACATATTGACGTTCATCGCAGGACAAACGAGCTTTTTCGCGGTCGAGGCAAGGAAGGTCGTAGACAGCATATCGTCGGCTATTCCGTTTGCAAACTTTGCAATAACGTTTGCTGTCGCAGGTGCGACGACGAGTATATCCGCCTTTTTTGCAAGCGATATATGCTTTATGTCGTACTCCTTGACAGGCTCGAATTCGTCAGTGACAACGGTAGATTTTGCAAGAGTCTGGAAGGTGAGCGGCGTAACAAACTCACGGGCGTGCTGTGTCATAATGACGTCCACGTCCGCTCCGAGCTTTTTCAGGCGCGAAACAATCTCGCACGCCTTATAACAGGCTATGCCACCGCTTACGCCGAGAACGACGCTCTTGCCGTATAGCATAATTTAGCCGTGTACAATCTTAATCTTGCCCTCGTAAATTTCCTTACAGGCAAGGCTAATCGGCTTCTCGCCGCTTTCGGCGAGGTGTGCGCTCTCGCTTGTGACAAGCTCTCTCGTATGCTTTGCCACTGCGCAGGTAAGTGCGTATCTGCACTCTGCGCGCTTGATAAGTTTGTCAATCGGTGGGTCAATCATCATAGTTTTATGCCTCCGCATCAAAAAGTTTTTTTACGTTTTGTCGTGACACCTTCAAGTGTTCACTCCTAATTATGTTTACAATTTTATCCGCACAGCTACGCGCGATATTGTTTGTCACGCAGTAGTCGTAATGCTCAATTTCCTTGCTCTCAATCTCTATCTCTTTAAGACGGCGAGCGATGCTCTCTGGGGATTCCGTACCTCTACCGATAAGACGGGCTTTGAGAACGTCTATCGACGGCGGCGTGATGAAGATGGTCACGCTGTCGGGATACATTTCCTTGATGTTACGCGCGCCGACTACGTTGAGTTCAAGCAAAACGTCAACTCCGTGCGCAAGCGGCTTGTCTATCTCACTCTTCAACGTGCCGTAGTAGTTCGTGAACGTTTTCGTGTACTCAACGAACTCGCCCGCGGCTATCTTGCTTTCAAACTCCTCTTCCGAGAGGAAGAAGTAGTTTACGCCGTTCTCTTCTCCAACGCGCGGTTTGCGAGTCGTGCAGGATATGGAAAACTGCAAATGCGGAAGGCTGTCAATAAGGAGCTGTATAACCGTCCCCTTGCCTACGCCGCTGAACCCCGACACCACGATGAGCATACCCTTTCTATCATCCATAGCTATATCCTTTCCTCAACCCCGTGAGGTATTTCTTTGGTATTTTACTTTTAGCTTAGTATTTTGCGCTTTCTACGTCTGCTTACGCTTTACTTCGCGTTAGCTCACGCCCTTACTCACGCTTGCCTTACTATTCTACGTTTGCGGCTTGCTCTCTTATCTTTTCAATCTCATTCTTTATAGCAAGCACCTGCTTGGTTATATTCATATCGTTCGCCTTCGAGCCTATCGTATTCGTTTCGCGGTTGAACTCCTGCACGAGGAAGTCCATCTTTCTACCCACCGGCTCGCTCGCTTCAAGGAGCGTACGCATATGCGCGATATGCGCACCAAGCCTCGTAATCTCCTCGTCGATAGCGCAGCGGTCGGCGTAGAGCGCAACCTCGGTTGCCAAGCGTTGCATATCTATCTTGCTTGGTTCAAGCACCTCTGAAATACGCGCTTCAAGCCCCGCTTTATAGCTTGCAACAACCTTTGGCGCGTTCGCCTTTATATCTTCAAGCGAGCTTTCTATGCAATCAAGCTTAGAAGCTATATCCGCCTTCAAGGACTCGCCCTCGCGTAAGCGCATAGACTT
>CAMWIB010000118.1 GCA_947174215.1 uncultured Clostridia bacterium | reverse complement strand
CGCCTAAGCGGAGCAACCTTGCGCGCGGGTGGAGATAGAATCGTTGCGGGAACTGTAATATCCGCGGTCGCGCTGTGCGGCGGTGACGTAACAGTTTGCGGGGTAGATGCAAACGATATGCAAGCCGTACTTCAAGCGTTCAGGTCGGAATACTGCAAGATAGATGAAAACGAGCTTGGCATACGCGTGCGCGCAGATGGGCGCGTACGCGCGAGGTCGATTATCACCGCGCCGTATCCGCTGTTCCCGACGGATATGCAACCGCAGTATTTTGCCTGTCAGTGTTTTTCGGACGGAGTGAGCAGAATATGCGAAACCGTATTCGACGGCAGATTTGCCCACGCCCGCGAGTTTGAAAAGATGGGAGCAAGGATATCCCTTCACGGCAACACCGCAGTTATAGAGGGCGTTGAGAGCGGACTTCACTGTGCGGATTTGACCGCTTCGGATTTGAGAGGCGGCGCGGGACTCTGCGTTGCGGCAATGAAAGTCGATGGAGAAAGCAGGATATATAAGCCGCATTTCATAGACAGAGGCTACGAAGATTTCGAGGGTATGTTCAGTGCGCTCGGCGCAAATATTGTAAGAATAAAAAAATAAGTAATATTTATGTGAAAAATGCGTTGACAAGACCGTTAGTTATATATATATTATATATATAAAAGTATGAGTACGCAGATTTTGCGTGCAGAGGGAGTACATACGCAATGGGCGGTCTTTTTACAAAAGAAATTGTCATACTCGACATATCGTCGCGCGAAGTGACGGCTATCGTCGGCGTAAAGAAGGCCCAGAGTGTGTTCGACGTTAAAGCTGTCGTGAAAAACGAGCATAGCGGCTATGAAAACGGCGAGTGGCTTGACGCGGAGAATACTCTCCGTACGGCAGTAAGCACCGTTTCGGAAGCAAAGCGCCGTGCAGGCTCCCGCACTAAGAAACTGTTCATCGGAGTACCTGCCGAGTTTACGACCGTTGCTACGAAGGAAGTGTCTGTCACGTTTGACAGGAAAAGACGCGTCGTAGACGACGATATTAAATTTCTTTTTGACAAGGGCAACGATTTCGGCTCTACCGGATACGCGGTGATAAATACTTCCGCTATCTATTATTCGATTGACAACGGCAGGAATCTGTGGGGCGACGTTCGCAATATGGAGGCAAGGCGCGTTGACGCAGGCGTATCGTATATGCTTGCAGAAAGAGGCTTCGTTTCCGCATTTGACAGACAGATGGCTTCGCTTGGATTCACCGACGTGAGATATATCGCTACGAGCTGGGCGGAGGGTATCGCGCTTCTTGACAGCGAACAGCGCGACGGCGTATATATGCTTATCGACGTCGGATATAGCTCGACTTCCGTGTCTATCGCAAAGGGCGAGGGAGTTTTACAGCTCAGGTCGTTCTCCCTTGGCGGAGCGCACATTGCGGCGGATATATGCGAGGCTTTCGGCGTTTCGCCCGAGTTCGCGTTTGAAGCAAAAAATACCGTTGACGTAAACCGCAAGTATGCGGACGAAGATATGCTCGTTTACGAGGGCGACGTCGGAGTTCATGCTTGTACGGTATGCGATATAGTCAAATACAGATGGGATATGTTTGCGGATATGTTTGCAAGGATTCTTGAAGAACACGCGGACGACGCACCTTCGTATATGCCTATCTATCTTACAGGCGAGGGTATCTCCGATATGCGCGGAGTCAAGCAGTATCTGAGCAATCGCCTAAGCAGACCGATTGAAATACTTACGCCAAGGCTTACGGGATTCACGCGTGCGGAGGATAGCACCAAGGCGGCGTTGCTACTCGTAGCCGATACGCTTTTAGAGGAAAGCGTCGGCGCACAGATAAGAAAACTATTGTTGTGGAGGAAATCATGACATTTGAATATCAAAACACTAATGGCAATTATGGAAACTCGCAAGAGCCTTATTTGCAGAATGATTATAACGCTCAGGCGCAGGTAAGCGAGAGCGAGCCTGTTTGGCGTCCTATATCTCAGAAGAAAGAGGGAATCGCCAATATCGTAGTAGTTGGCGTAGGCGGTGGCGGCTGTAACGCTGTCAACAGTATGGTGAACGATGAGGTGAGAAACGTGTCGTTTGCAGTAATGAATACGGATAAAATGGCGCTTGATATGTCAAGACTCCCCGAGCATTGCAAGATTCAGCTTGGCAAACAGCTCACGAGAGGCTTGGGCGCGGGCGCAAATCCCGACGTCGGCAGAAAAGCCGCAGAGGAATCCCGTCAGCAGATAAAGGCAGGACTTACAGGTGCGGATATGGTGTTCCTCACCGTCGGTATGGGCGGTGGTACGGGTACAGGTGCCGCTCCCGTCGTTGCAAGCATCGCGCGCGAGCTTGGCATACTCACGGTTGCCGTCGTTACAAGACCGTTCGAGTTTGAGGGAATACAGCGTAAGAAGAACGCGGAGAAAGGTATTGCGGAGCTTAGCAAGTTCGTCGATACGTTGCTCATAATTCCCAACCAAAGACTTATCGATATGCTCCCCAAGGGATGCTTTATGCAGGAAGCCTATAAGAGAGCGGACGATATTTTGAAGCAGGCGGTTATCGGCGTAAGCAACCTTATCACAAACCCCGGTTACATAAACGTTGACTTTGCGGACGTAAGAACCGTACTTACAAAAAGCGGTCTTGCTCACATCGGCGTCGGTAGCGGCGAGGGCGAGGACAGAGTTTACAACGCTATCCGTGCCGCGGCGCTCAATCCGCTCATCGAAACAAGCCTCGAAGGCGCAACGAGCCTTATCATCAACTTCATCGGCGGCGAGGATTTGACTCTCAGCGAAGTACAGCTTTGCAGTCACTTGATTCAGGAAGTTCTTGACCCGGACGCGAATATCGTATTCGGCTCTACGGTTGAACCCGATAAACACGACGTTACAATTACTATTATCGCAACTGGCTTCAAGGGCAACAATGCGGGCGCCAATACGCACAGACCTCAAACTCCGTATGCGAAGAATATGCTTCAACAACCGTTTGCTCCTGCGCAACAGGGTAACAACGGTAATGCGTTCAACGGATATGGTCAGCAGTCTAACGGTTTTGCACCGCAACGCAACACTTTCGGACAACAGTCTAACGGTTTTGCGCAACAGCAAAACACCTTTGCGCCGCAACAAAACGGCTTCCAGAATAACGGCTACGGTCAGCAACAAAACGGTTTTGCTCAACAGCCGACTGCGCCGAACGGTGCATATAGACCGGGCTATCCGACGCGTCCCGTTCTCGGTGACGAATCGCAGTCCCGTCAACAACAGCCCGTTCAGCCGATGCCGCGTATGTCGGGATACGGCTCTGACAACAATCAAGGTGTAAATCCGTCAAGAATGGACGTTCCTCAACAGAACGGTACGCCGTCTTTCCTTCGTAGAATGAAAGACTACGAGAACAGAAAGAAATAATTAGGCGAGAACACAAGTTGGTATTGTACGATAGTATCGTGTTACTGACTTGAAAAGAATCAATCAAATTTGTTTTGAAAACTACTGTCGCTTGGCAGTAGTTTTTTTATGTCAATTACATTTTATAAATATTTATACTCACAAGCATATATTTATGCCGTACGTTTTTTATGATGCATCGGGGTATGATTATAATTGGCGCGATTAGATTATCGAAATTTGAGTATTTTTCAAAAATATAGACATATATTTAGATGACATAAAAGGAAAGTATTTTCGTAGTTTTGAGTTTAGTATTATCTCGTGAGTGTGTATATCGAACTTGTCATATTCAACAACTTCTTTATAGACGCAATGCTTGCTATTGCGACGGCAATCGTAAGGCGTAAGCGTATACGCGTATGGCGCGTACTGCTTGCGGCTACGGTTGGAAGTGCGGCGGCAACTGTATATGCAATCGCACCAACGTGGGTGCAGATTATGACAAGGGCGTTGCTTGCACCGATACTTGGCATAATTATGTTCAGACCGCAGGGAAAAAGTACGCCGCGCAAGATAGGCGACTACATAGCTACGCTTGCAGTATTCATTCTGCTTACGTTTTTCACGGGCGGTGTGATATACGGTGTGTCGTACGCGCTCGGTGTTGATATTAAGTCCTACGCGATACTTGGTATCACTGCGATTGGAATATCTGCGCTAATGCTGTCGGCAAGGCTCATCGTGCGTAAGCGTAACGCGCCAAAGGCGGCAATGCGCAGTATTACCGTAACTGCGGCAGGAAAGGTCGTAAGTGCGCACGCGCTTTGTGACAGCGGCAATCTACTTGTAGACGACGTAAGCGGCTTGCCCGTGGTGATACTGTCTAAGGCTTTTGAAGAAAGGCTTAATTCTCCCGCCGTAATGGGATTCATTGAGGTGAGTACGGTTGGCGGCGAGGATTGTCTTGCGCTCGTAAACATTGATGAGCTAAGCGTGGACGGAAAGAGCTATAAAGCGCTCGGCGCGCTATCGCATAAGAGC
>CAMWIB010000117.1 GCA_947174215.1 uncultured Clostridia bacterium | reverse complement strand
CGTAACGCTGTGCGCGTGTACGGAAAAAGCGCCCACGCAATCCGAGCTTGCTAATAGCTGTATAAGAATACATATCCGTGCCAACTCCAACAGTGACGAGGACCAAACCGTAAAGCTTGCCGTACGCGACGAGATAACTGCGTATCTTCAAACCGCACTTGCAAACTGCAAGGATAAGTCGGAAGCGGCGAGCGTACTAAACAAAGAAAGAAACAACCTTATCCGCATAGCCAACCGCACTCTTGCCGCAAACGGATTTGACTACAAGTCGTCAATACGCATTGACAACGAGTACTTCCCCGACAGAGTTTACGAGGACTATAAATTTCCCGCGGGCAACTACGACGCAGTCGTCATAAACCTCGGAAGCGGTAGCGGCGACAACTGGTGGTGCGTAGCCTTTCCTCCCCTCTGCTTCGTTCCAAGCTCGCAGGGCGGCGAGAAGATTGTGTACAAGTCTTGGATAAAGGAAACCCTTGATAAGCTGTTCAAAAAGTAATATCAAAATTGCCGAATGTGCAAATCACCGCTTTTATTTATACAAATACATATAATTAAGTATTTATTGTGCAAATTAAAGCTTAAACTCTGATTTGCAACAAAAAAGGAGCCTTATGAAAATCTATCGTGAAATCGTGCGCAACACCGCTATGGGAGCGCAATCAATCGACAACATTCTCAGCTACATCGAGTGCGACAAGCTCAAAAATCTCGCGCTCTCCCAAAAGGAAGTTATGGAGGACTTCTATCAAAAGGCTAAGTCCGAACTTGGCGCAGAGGAGCTTGAAGACGCGCAAAGCCACCCCATTCAGCGCGTTATGCTCAAAGCGGGCGTAAAGATGAACGCAAGCTTTGACAACAGCAATTCTCACCTTGCGAGTATGCTGATAGACGGCTACAATATGGGAATCACAAGCGTTCAGAAGTGTATCAACGACCTTAACCGCGATAACGTAGAGGTTCCAAGCCTCGCACAAGACCTTATGAAAACCTACGACAAGAATATTAAAGCCCTCCGCGCCTACCTCTAACCAACTTCGTTGGATTGGTTCTGCAATCTACCCCAATCAATCTATCGTCACACTTCGTTGGATTGATTCGGCTATCTACCCCCTGTCAATCTACCGACACACTTCGTGTGATTGGTTCTGCTATCTACTATTACCGCAATTATCACTCAATCGAAATGCAAAACCTAAATAACCGCTCAACCGAGCGGTTTTTTAATATAACTCCAATCGTTATACCCGCTTGCATAAGTATTTTATGTATGATAAACTATTATAAATATTATAAAGCATAATATAAAAACGAATATTTTTGGCTGACTGAGCAAGTCTAACTACTTAGGAGAAGATATGAAAAAAGCCAACATCAAGATTCTTAGATTTATAGCACTTCTGACGGTTATCGTGGTAATTTTCGCATTCACGTCGATATGCCTCGTTGCCTGCGACAAGAATAAGCAGACCACACCGAGCGACAATGGTAACAACTCGACCGTTACCCCCGGCGACGACGACAATACCGGTGACGAGAATAAGGGTGACGACAATAAAGGCGATAACAACGGCGACGACAACAAGGGCGATGATAATAAAGGTGATGACGAAAACAACAAAAAGCCCGACGTGGATTTGAACGACGTTGCTACGCTCTTCAACTTCTACAACGATAACAACAACCGCGACGTAGTAATTCAAGGCTTGAAGGCGGAATACGCCGACATAACCAAGATAACCATTCCGCAGGGCGTTACAAAAATCGGTCCTTACGCGTTTGCGAATTGCACCGCTCTTGAAAGCGTAACGACCCCCGACAGCTTGACGGAAATCGGCAATTACGCATTCAGCGGCTGTACGGGACTTACGGAAATCGTCATTGCAAAAGGCATTAAAAGCGTAGGTGACAACGCGTTTGCATCCTGCAATAAGCTCACTGAGATTACCCTGCCAAACGGCGTGACGGAAATAGGTGAACAGGCGTTTGCAGATTGCCGCGAGCTTGCAAGCATCACTATCCCCGACAGCGTGATGAGCGTCGGTCCCAAGGTATTTGAAAATACGGCGTGGTTCAATAGGCAAGCGGACGGAGTCGTATACGCGGGCAAGGTTGCGTGCGCGTATAAGGGTGATATGCAAGAAGGCACCGTCATAACCCTCAAAGACGACACGAAGGGCATAGGTCGCAGTGCGTTTGCGGACAACGCGAATCTCGCAGGCATAACTATCCCGAGTAGCGTAATCGTAATCGAGTTTAACGCCTTTTACAACTGCGTGGGACTTACAAGCGTAGAGATTCCCAAGAGCGTGACGAGTATCGGGCTTGGCGTGTTTGCAAACTGCAACAGCCTTACGAACATATCCGTAGCGCAGGACAACGCTCACTATCACAGCACGGGCAACTGCCTTATCGAAACTTCAACAAAAACTCTTATAGCGGGCTGTAAGTCGAGCGTTATTCCCAACGACGGAAGCGTGACGAGTATCGGAACTTACGCCTTCCATAACTGCAACGAGCTTGTCAGCATAAGCATTCCGAGCGGCGTTACGACAATCGGCGACAGCGCGTTTTTCGGTTGCACGAAGCTCGCCTCGCTCACGATAGCGGATACCGTTACGAGCATAGGCACGTACGCGTTTTTGGATTGTGCAAGCCTTACGAGCGTCGTTATCCCCAACAGCGTGACGAGCATAGGCGGCGGAGCGTTCGGCGGCTGTAAGGAGCTTACGAGCGTTACCCTCTCAAACGGACTTACAAGCATCGCAAGCTCTATGTTCTCGGGTTGCAGTAAGCTTGAAAGCATAGTCATTCCCGAGAATGTAGCAAATATCGGCACGTACGCTTTTGACGGCTGTGAAAGTCTTACGACCGTAACGATTTCGGAAGGCGTTACGAGCATAAGTTCGAATGCGTTTTCAAATTGCGCACACCTTACGACAATGGTATACGGTGGAAGCGCACAGCAGTGGAACGCTATAACGAAGGACCCCAACTGGATGCAGGATACAGGCAACTTCACCGTTAAGTGTGCGGATGGAACGAATATCCAAGAGCCGCAAGCCGCATAATCGTCATTTAATCAACTACCGCATTTAATAATCGTATAACACGCGTACAGCTAATCCGTTATAGATAAAGCTTGCATTGCAATAAAAACGGCTATAACGCAATAAATAACGCCATACTGGATACTCAAATGGAAGAAACGACAGCTATATTTCAGCTAAATAAACCGATATCGAAGAAGGACGCGCTTGCACTCCACCCTATGTCGCTCGCATTTATAGGCGACGCAGTGCAGACCTTGTATACGCGTACCCGCGTAACGGTGGGCGCAACGCTTAAAAAGACGGGTGCGCTTCATCACGAGGTTACGCAGGTAGTCAAAGCCGTGGCGCAGGCGGCAGAAGCGGAAAAACTCTTCCCTCTCTTCGATGAGGACGAGCAGGATTTATTCCGCAGAGCGCGCAATTGCAAGGTTCAAACATCTGCAAAGCACGCAGAACCTGCGGAATACAGGAAGGCAAGCGGCTTTGAAGCGGTGCTTGGATATCTGTATCTCACGGGCAACACAACGCGCCTTGAAGAATTCTTGTCCGCCTGCTTTGAAGATAACACCGCTGAATAGCTTTACATAATGAGTTTCAAAATTTTTAATGAAATTATAAGTCGCTAAAACGATACCGACGATTAGGAGAAATCTATGTACATATTCGGAAGAAACCCTGTAAAGGAAGCGTATCGCGCGGGCAAAACCGTAGACAAGCTCTATCTGCAAAAGGGCGAGTTTGACAAAACCCTCAACACTATCCGCTCGCTTGCAAAGGAAGCGCGCACCGTCGTGAGCTATTGCGACAGAGCTATGCTTGACAAGCTGTCAAACGGCGGAAACCATCAGGGCGTTGTGGCGGCAGTGACGGACTTTGACTATTGCGAACTGCAAGACATAATTGACGACGCAAACTTAAAAGATGAGCCTCTGCTCATCGTTCTGCTTGACGGCATAACCGACCCGCACAATCTCGGCGCGATAATCAGAAGTGCGGAATGCTTCGGTGCGCACGGCATAGTCATACCCAAGCACAGAAGCGTAAGCGTCAACGATACCGTCATAAAAGTCGCAAGCGGCGCAACCGAGCATATAAAGGTCGCCAAGGTGACTAATCTCAATGACACAATTCGTGAACTCAAAGAACGCAACGTATGGGTTTATGCAACAGATTTTGACGGTAAAGCACCACAATCGGTAGATTTGAACGGAAATATTGCCATCGTAATAGGTAGCGAGGGCGAAGGCATACACCGCCTTACGAAGGAGCTTTGCGACGACGTTCTAACAATTCCGCAGTACGGTATGGTCAACAGCTTAAATGCAAGCGTAGCGGCAGGCGTAGTTCTTTACGAAGCCGTACGTCAACGCAAATAGCCCTGCACTGTGCCACGCTGATACTGCGGCGGACTTAGTATTTATGAAGCTATACGCC
>CAMWIB010000116.1 GCA_947174215.1 uncultured Clostridia bacterium | reverse complement strand
CGCTCCAATCTTAGAAAGTATTTTCTGCGCTACATTTCAAACAATGAAAGTATTTGCGCGAAGCATTCACTTTTCATTGCGTTTTGACTTTCCGTCACGGTTCACTCAAAACACATATAGTGTATTTTGTTTACCTCATCTAAACTTTTGCCTCGGTTTAGGCAAAATTTACGCCAAGTTTAGAGCGTTTCGGAATTTTAATCAAAAAGTTTAGTAAAACTAAACCATTTGCTTAACTGACAGCATTATATATACGCGCACGCACATATGTCAACAATTTGAATAAATATTTTTTTCGACAAAATTTTACACGGTAGTTTTGCTGTTGAAATTGACAGCATTATATAAGGATATTATAATTTTTTTATGAGTTATTTTGTTGTTTTAATATTTATGTTGATGCTCGGTATAGATTTGTCGTATGTGTTCAAGCGCGGCTTTGGACAGACTGCGGCTATTGCAAATTTTATTTTGATATTGTTGCTGTATATCGGCGGTCTTTTTGCTAATATGCGAATAACTATGTACGTGTTTTTGGCGTTAGACTCATTGCTGACAGCTTTCGTAGTATATAGGGTTATACGTACCCGCGAGCTAAGTGAAATCAAAAGCGTTATATTAAATCCTGCGTTTTGCCTTTATACTTTGCTTGGTATTGCGCTTGGAGTTGCGTTTTTGGAATTCTTTCCCAATGCGACCGATGAGATGACGCACTGGGCTTTATGCGTTAAAAATATGTTTGAATACGACAACTTCGGCAACATCGGCAATACTACGACAATGTTCAATCAATATGTTCCCGCTACTGGAATATTTATGTACGCCTTCCAGATTTTCAGTACAAAGTTTTCCTGCGGTGCGCTGTACGCCGCTTTTGATATGTTGCTCATTTCAATGCTTTTGCCTATAATGGAAATGTTCAATAAGAAATTGAGTATCCCGTGTATTGTTTCTACGGCGCTTGCTTTTGTGCTTTGCATCATCTTTAAGAATAACATTCTCAGCAATTTGCTCGTTGACGGAATTCTGGGCGTAATGATGGCTTATATATATCTTGCGTACAGAGTGGATAGGAACAAGATGAGCGGATTTACGCTTGTCAGCATTGGCCTTGGTTGCTTTGTCGTAACGATGACAAAGTCCTCAGGTATCGCGCTTGCAATATTTGCACTGATATTTATCGTCGTTGAAATGCTTACCGTTGGGAGAGAGCAGACAAAGCTGTTTTTCAAGAAGAAGATAAATATAGCGTATGTGTTTGTACCCGTCGTGCTGATAGCGTTTGCAAAGCTGTCTTGGTCGCTGTACATAAATATTTATAGCGTTCGCGCAGGGTGGGATGCAAGCGAGATGAATCTGCCAAACGTTTTGGAATGGTTCAAGAACCCCACGCCGTATCAGTCTGAGGTTACCTCGTTATTTTTCAAAAACTTCTTTGTGGGGAATTTTAAGTATGAAGGCGGTTTGCAAGTACCCGCATTGCTTACGCTTTTGCTTATCGCGGGTGCGTGCGTAGGACTTGGATTCAAGACTAAAAATAAGATTTACGCCATATCGCAGGGCGTAGTAAGCTGTATAATTTTGATTGGCTACGCCGTTTCATTGCTATTGCTTTATATATTCAGCTTCGCCTATTGGGAGGGACGTTCGCTCGCATCATACGCGCGTTACAGTATGACGATTTTGCTCGCGTTTTCATTGATATGCCTATATCAATTTGCAGGACTGTTTGCAGTGCCTTGGAGTGAAAAGGATATATTGCCAAAGTCGGTTTCGGATAGGGTAAGGCCGTTTGTACATCCGGTTTATATTGCGGTTGTCGGCATTGTTTCTATCGGCATTGCGATTGGCGGCTATTTTAATAATGCAAAATCCGCAAGCAAGCAAAACGCGGAATTTTCGGCTTGGATTCAGGCGATAGAAACGCTTGATAAAAATGATTCCGTCTATATAGTCGTGAGTGACGAGGGGATATGGCCGCAGGCGCTCACTTACATTAAGATGAGATTTATCGCTACGCCAATTCAAACCTCGGGCTATCTTGAAGGCGGTTCATATACGGACGGAAGGGATGCGGACGTGTGCTACACGGGCAATCCTTTCTCGATGAACGTCACGATAGAGGAGCTTACAAACTGTATTTCTAAGTATACGCATATCTACTTGCAAGACGTTTGGGATGAGTTTGAGGAAAAGTTCGGCGAGCTGTTTATTGATGAAATAGAGGACGATACCTTGTATGAAATCATTCAAGTGGACGGACAGACAAGGCTTGTAATGGCCTAGTTTTCAATGAGCGAATTTGTGATATTGGGCTGTATTTTGAGTGTTGAGATTCAAAATATATGTGAATTTTGTTGATTTTCAATTTTTGGTTAAATATTGATTTAATTCAATATTTACAAGTTAAAAGCCGCTATTTTATTGCAATAGCGGCTTTAATTTAGAGATGACTATTCTTAAAATATGACTAATTTATAATACTTACTTAAAATCAAAATGCACTAAACAGTAGCATTTCTATGCGATTTATCAATCTATCATTGTCGTCAAGTAAATTTGAAAGGTATATATTGCCTGTCTTATTCCTCGAACTTTTCGACTGTAATTTCTGCTTCCTTAAAGAGCTGCATTGAGAAATCATCCGGGTACGGGAACTTGTAGACCACGCGCTTTATGCCGCTGTTGATGATAAGCCTCGTGCAGATTGTACAGGGCTGATGCGTGCAGTAGAGCGTTGCGCCTTCAAGAGAAACTCCAAGCTTTGCCGCCTGACAGATTGCGTTCTGTTCGGCGTGGACGGCGTAGCAAAGCTCTGCGCGGGTGCCGCTTGCAATGCCGAGCTTGTCGCGCATACAATAGCCCTTTTCGCGGCAGGTGAGTATGCCTGACGGTGCGCCGTTGTAGCCCGTTGTCAAAATGCGCTTATCCTTCACGACGACCGCGCCAATCGCGCGCCCCTGACGCGCACAGCTCGTCCAGCTTGACACGAAAAGTGCCATATCCATAAATCTCTTATCCCACTTATCCATAGAACCTCTCATTGTGCGGCGTACGCGCTTTATATTTTGCTGTACTACTAATAGCATTAGGTGAAATGCTATTCCGTTCTGGCTACGGTTATTCTGTGAGCAAAACGTGTGGCGTATGCGCGCGCAATATTACGTATTTTTTATAGATTTTATCTTATCACAATTTTGTATATTATTCAACACGGACTTCAATTTTGTAATCAAAAATTTCAAAAAAATTGTTGCATAATATATTGACATCTGGCAACCATTGTTGTAAACTGTTAGCAATCAAAAGCACAGAGTGCTAAATTGGTTTAATAACATCAAACGGAGGCAGATATATGGCAATCAAACCATTGTTTGACAAGGTTGTCATCAAGGCAATCGAAAACGAGGAAAAGACCGCAAGCGGAATCGTACTTCCCAGTGCGGCGAAAGAAAAACCTCAGCTTGCAACCGTAGTAGCGGTTGGTCCCGGCGGAAGCGTGGACGGCAAAGAGGTGGAAATGCAGGTGAAGGTCGGCGACAAGGTGCTTTACAGCAAGTACGCTGGCAGTGAATTCAAAATAGACGGTGAGGAGGTTGTCATCGTAAGACAGTCCGATATCCTCGCAATTGTTGAGTAAGGAGGCACAATATGGCAAAACAATTCAAATACGGCGACGAGGCAAGAAAGGCTCTCGAAGCGGGCGTTGACGCATTGGCTAATACAGTCAAAATTACACTTGGTCCTAAGGGCAGAAACGTAGTGCTTGACAAGTCCTACGGTTTGCCCCTCATCACGAACGACGGCGTGACAATAGCAAGAGATATAGTTTTGCAAGACCCGTTTGAAAATATGGGCGCGCAGATTATCCGCGAGGTTGCAACAAAGACCAACGATATCGCAGGTGACGGTACGACTACCGCAAGCGTGCTTGCGCAGGCTATCGTAAAAGAGGGTTTGAGAAACGTAGCGGCAGGCGCTAACCCGATGGTGCTTAAACGCGGTATCGCTTTTGCGACGGAAAAAGCTGTCGAGGAGTTGAAGGCGATAAGTCAGGAAGTCAAGGATAAGAAGTCAATCGCTTCGGTCGCGGCAGTGTCCGCAGGCGACGAGAGCGTTGGTAAGCTTATTTCCGACGCAATGGCTAAGGTCGGTAAGGAAGGCGTTATCACCGTTGAAGAGGGTAAGGCTATGACAACCGAGCTGAACGTTGTCGAGGGTATGCAGTTTGACCGCGGCTACGTATCGTCCTATCTCGTAACCAATATGGATAAGATGACGGCAGAGCTTGACAACCCCGCAATTCTCATCACCGATAAGAAGATAAGCAATATTCAGGAAATTCTGCCCGTACTCGAACAGGTACTTCAAGCGGGCTTGAAGCTCCTCATCATCTCCGACGATATCGAGGGCGACGCGCTCACGACGCTCATCGTCAACAAGCTCAAAGGCGTATTCAACTGCGTAGCAGTAAAAGCACCGGGCTTTGGCGATAAGAGAAAGGCGTATCTTGAAG
>CAMWIB010000115.1 GCA_947174215.1 uncultured Clostridia bacterium | reverse complement strand
AACTATGACGTTACGTTCTATAACGTGTTGCTACATTGCATTGCCGAGCAGGAAGTGAAGTTCGAGCGCAAGATGTGCGTGTACAACGGCAAGCGTAAGGTTATCGTCACGCCCGACGAGTTATCCCTCAAAATGGCCGACCTTGCGGCTATGCTCGTGTATTACAATGCGGAGGACGACGTGAATGACGGTAAGAAGTCGCGCATACTCATTAAGTGGCGACTCGCCGCACGTAAGCGCGCCGCCGCAAAAAGATTGCCTAAGATAGACAAGCTTATGAAGGATAGCTTCTCTTCACTCAACCGACTTGAAAAGGATAAGTGCGACAGCATAGACAGAGTTGCGGATTGCTTTGCTTCGCTTATGCGTGACATAACGCGCGAGCTTGTCAAAACCGATTCTGTTATTGACGACTTCACGTATAACCTCGGTAGGCTCGTGTACCTGCTCGACGCCGTTGACGACGTGGAAAAGGATTGCCGAAAAGGTAGATATAACCCGATACTCCTAAACTATGGGGAGTGTGTGCAAAAGAAAGAATACCTTGCTAAAAACGCAGACGAGCTGTCGTTTTTGCTGAATTCAACTTATAACAAGCTGGTGGGTAGCTACAATGCGATGAACGTCGTACTGTACGAGGGTGTGCTTAGCAATACAGTATACCTTGGTTTGAAAATGCAGATAGAGCGACTGCTCAAAGGAGAGGAAAAATGTCAACTAACCCGTTTATAATTCTTGGCATAAGCAGGGACGCTTCCCAGAGTGAAATTCTCGAAGCGTACAAGGAAAAGCGTGCGTATTATCAGGCGCATATCTTCGACGAGGGCGAGAGCGGTGCGGAGGCCGCACGTATGCTTTCCGTCATTGATAACGCGTATCAGGAGGCTATGGAGATATCGCATAGTAGTGCGACCGTTGACGGTGAGGGTGAATCCTCGTTTGAGGCAGTCAAGCAGGCTATCCGCGACAAAGACCCCGAGCGCGCTCAACGCGAGCTTGACAAGATTTCTTACCGTAGCGCGGAATGGCACTATTTCCAGTCCATCGTTTTCTACAACAAGAACTGGCTTAACGACAGTAAGAAACAGCTTGAAATAGCGTTGCAGAAGGACCCGAACAACGAAAAGTACAGCCGTGCATTAAACAACCTCAAAAGAAAGATTGACGGCACGCATCCCTATGACAGAGAAGGCAGTCAAGGAGTTTATAGCAATACAACGACGTCTTCGTCGTCTGGTCGTACCTATTCCCAACAAGCGTCCGCTTCGGACGGTTGTTGCGCGGCGTGTCAGGCACTTTGGTGTGCGGATTGTTGCTGTGAGTGTATGGGCGGCGACTTAATTAGATGTTGCTAATTTATTGCGCCAAACGTTATGCCTCGCTACGCTACGGCACGCACACTCGTGTGTCAAACTGCAAATAGCAGTATAGAGGTAAATATCAAACACACGAAGTGTGCTATAAGCGCAAACTCATAAGGGGCAAAAAGCAGGAAGTGAATTCCTACTTTTTGCGAATTGAAAGTGTTGGGTAGGCGCAAACGATAGCCTGTTTAGATGTGAACACGACAAGCATTATAAGAAACATCAAAATGAGAAAAAGACATAAATTCAACCGACAGGACGCCATATATCAGTTGGCGCTTGCGGGTATAGCGGCGGCAATCGCATTGCTGTTTGTATGGCTAAGCGTGATTGTGAGATTCAGCACAATCGCTTTTTATATTGCCGCGTCTGTTGCCGTTATGGTGCCGTTTACAAAGAAATACTATCTTGCAGGTTTCTTCGCGTACGGTGTTTCCGCCGCGCTTGGATTTGTCGTTGCGGGGGATATATACTCGGTAGTGGGATACGTCGCGTACTTCGGACCTATGGCTCTTATTACGGGTATAATGTACAACCTCAAAGTCAAATGGTTTATTGCGCTTCCCATAAAAGTCGTGTATATCAACGGCGCGCTTGCACTGCTTTATTTCGCGTGCCATACTATTATGATTGATTCTTCCATAATGGAAAAGATAGACTATTGGGCGATTGCGATAGTCGGAACAGTTTTGCTTGTTGCGATAGACTACATTTTGCAGTTTATATATGCAAGGCTTATACCTATCGTCGGCAAAGTGTTGCGTACCTCATCAAAAGATAAAGCCGAAACATCACTCCCGCCCGATGAAGATGACGACGAAGTCAGTCCGTTCGATATGGATAGCCCATTTGAGGAATATAGAACAGGCGGCTTTAATAAAGACAATAAAGAGAATATCAGCGATAAAGAAAATGACGAAGATTAACGCCGTCATTTTTTGTTGCACAAAACCACCAGCTAAGTTGATGAGTTTTTATTGAATGTTTTTTACAAATCCAAAAATTCAACGCCTGCCATGAGGACGTCCTCTATTTTTCGGTTTTTGAGAGAGTAGTAGATTATCTTCCCATCGCGGCGTTGCTTGACAATATCCGCCGCGCGGAGCAGACGTAGCTGATGAGAGCATGTGGTCTGATTTATTTCGAGTATGCGGCTTAAATCGGTTACGCACATTTCGGACATAGCAAGCGCACATATTATCTTTGCTCTCGTCACGTCGCTACACGCCGAAAAGAATTCCGCAAGAGCGTGCAGGGTGGCGTTGCGCGGGATATAGTGTATTACGGTTTGTTCGGTGTCGTTGTCAATCAAGTTTTCCATAAACACATTCTAAACACTTCCGCGTGGCATAATCTGTGCGGTTTTGTCGTATATTAAATGATTTTGACTATGCTTTATTTTTAGCGCATTTGCACATTTGTGCATATGAGGGCATATCTTGATAAAAAATCACGGGTGGATATATGTTCAGCAATAACTGGTTTATATTTTTGCTCATCGTAATGCTTTCATTCTTCACGGACGGGGAGATTAGCCGCCGCGAAGCGATTGTTATGCTTGCAATACTGTTTGCGCTATCCATCACCAATTCATCTGACGACAATGTTGACAACGATGACGGTGATGACGGCGATACGGTCAGAAACTGCTTCTGCAACCATACGATATAATTTGCGCCGAATGTCACACACTGCGTGTACGCAAAATCATTGCCACACTTCGTATGATTGAGTCTACTAAGTAGCACTGTCAAACTGACATTAAGTACGGCAATGAGTTTTGCTGTGAGCGCAAACGTCTCACAAAATTTGAGCAGAGCCTCAAATTTTGTTGTACGGGGCAAAAAGCGGGAAGTCAATTCCCATTTTTTGAAATAACATTTTGATTTTAACCTAAATAATTTGTGTTCCAAAATGTATTGACAACCTGTAAATATTGTGATAATTTTGAATATGCAAATTTACATATTTATGGAGTTGCATATGATTGAGTTTGACGAGCAAGATTTTCTCAAAACCTATCGCGGTATGGAGAAGTTTGTAACCGAGGAGAGGGAATATTACAAGCTATTTTTGGATTTGTTGCAGAATGATGCGCTTTTGGAAATGATAAAGTTTGCAAATGACGTGCTTTGCATTCCGCCTATTAAAACCTTTATCATTTATGAAAGAGAGTTTCTTAAAAAGAACGTTTTTAATAAGGAAATGAGCTCGACTGCAAAGCGCGGACTCGGCGCGTGCTTTGGGTATTTGTATAAGTTTATTTATAAAGGATATGACTCCGAGCAAAGTTGGTTTAACGATTGCGACGAACATAAACAAAAGACTGGTATAAAAACGGCAAGCTATTTTATTAAAAGGGTATAGAAATATGAGTGCTGAACTAACGAAGGAAAAATTTATAGCAAGGTTGAAAAACCGCGAAGGCGGGGAGTATCTTTATCAGATATCTGTGCTTAAAACACCGAATGAAAATTATACTAAATACGCTCACGAGTATATACTTGGCACTGAAACGGAAGAAATCGGTTGCGGAAAATTGCAACTGAAAGGAATAAATAAGATAAGGCGTAAAGATTCTTATAAATATAGCCATTCCAAAACTGCGCAAAGCGGTAGCGGCAGAGGCGAGGAATGGTTCGTGCTTGACTTATTTGAGAAGAATAAAGAATACGCGCAAAAAGTATTTGGCAACGTAATAGACTATCAAATTCCTCTTAAAAACAGCAGGGAGGATAAGCGCGTTGGAAAGATAGACTTCATATATGAAAAAGACGGCGAGCTTTATATTGCGGAAATCAAAGCGGCAGATAGCGATGAGAGTGCGATGAAGGCAATAATCGAAGTGCAGACATATTATCAGATTGTAGATAAGGAAAAGCTACTTGAAGATTACGGTAAATCGCCGGATACTAAAATCAATAAAGCGATAGTTCTATTTAAGAATGCCAAGGGCGGCAAACAGGTTTGCGAGAACGAATTGATAAAAGATTTGATTGATAAATTCGATATTAACGTTGTATTACTTTAATAAATGGGAACAGTAAGGCGAGAGATAACCGCCTTATGTTTCAAACATTAAATATGCAAATTTGAATATTTAATTATACAAAATAATAAAAAAATGCTTGACATATTGACAAATTTGTGTCTACTTTATATAATGC
>CAMWIB010000114.1 GCA_947174215.1 uncultured Clostridia bacterium | reverse complement strand
AACCCACACCCAAGCCTGACCCCACTGAGACGGAAACCGACCCACGTGAAACTGACCAATCTGACCAAACGGAAGAATAAGCACTATGGTACGAAGATATACTTCGGCGGACGCAAAAGCGGTGCGCTATCTTGCGCACTCGGATATGCCAGATGACGCAATGAGCGCCGTTTGCGCGGTACGCTGTGATTATTACATTGACTTAGAACCTGAGAACGGTTTTGTAGTAGCCGACGAGTTTGATAAGCCCGTCGGCTATATCCTTTGCTCCGTCAACCGTGAGCGTTTTAATAACGTATATCCAAGCTACATAACTCAACTTCGCCGCTCGAATTACAGAATGTATTCAGAGCAAAAGAAGTTGTTCAAGCAATCGGAAAATATTCCGTCGGGATATACGGCGCGCTTTACGATAAACGTACTGCCCTCCTTCCGCGGCAAAGGCAGAGGTAAAGCCCTCGTTGAGCGGCTTACGGAGCATCTTCGCGGAATGGGAATTGACGGAATGTATACTATATCTGAATCTGATTCCGTATCGGCGTTCTGCGAGCGTTTAGGCTTTGAAAAGCTCGTTCAGCTTGACAAAGAGCATTGCGTATACGGCAAGAAATTGAAATAATAGCATAGTTTATCTACGGTTTTGAAATGATAAAACGCCGATTAAGTAAAATTACGCACTTGTCCGTCTATATATCTACAAGTTTGCGCCCGACAAATACCGCACAAATTTAATAGAAACTTTTTACGCCGAATATAGAGTTTCTATATCAAACTTTTATAAATATATTAAAGCGAGGGTAATAGCCCTCGCTTTAATTTTTTGTTTTAACAACCGTGATTATTTGACAACCGCGTTTGTCTTACGCTATGTCTTATTCTTTCGGAGTGATTGTCGTATTCTTTGTAATATCAGTCACTTCCCCTGCTTCATTAAATGATACAGTATAAACATGCGTTCTTATTTCACTACTCCACACATCGATAACCGTAATTGTAAATGCGGTGTGTTCTTCATTCCAAGTCACCTGACCGCACACGTAATCCGAAACACTGCCGTAGCTGAAATTCGTTATACCAACGTAGGTCTTGTCTTCATCAAGCCAGTACAGCGTGTACGGATTGTTGCTGTCGTTCTCCTTTTCAAAAGTCATAACGTCAGCGTACAGGCTATTTGCGCTTGCTGACACGTACGTCGTCGTGCCGTTTTTAGACACCGTGAAGTCAACCTGAACGTCATTTCCGTTTATCTTTACCGTATGACTAAACGTGAGTCCAACCTCAAACTCGCCCGTATAGCTTATAAGCTGCGGCATTTCACCGTACTTACTAAGCACGAGGATTCCGTCAAGAACGTACACCGAATATGAAAGCGACGTTGATTCGACCTTGCCGTCTACAAGATAGTACGCATAGCCCGACGCGCTAACGTAGTTGTTTGTGCTGTACGGACCTACAAACATCTTGAACTGTACTCTGCTGAGCGCGGCATAGCTTGCACCCCAGTAGTCGAACACCATCGTGCCGTAGCCGTTTTCAGTATCGAGCGTACCGTTCTTATCGATAGGCGAGCCTTTCAGATTGATGTTGAAAGCCATTGTATTCTCGTCATACGTATACGTGCCGTAATCGAAGCCGCCGTTATCGTAGATGGAGTGGCCTTGTCCGTCAAGATACAATGCGTACGTTGCGCCGCTCGTGGTATACCACTTACCCGCTTCCGCCGCCGTTGCAAGCACGAATGTGTTGTTTTCGTCATCGAGATACGCCACGAAGCATTCGTCGTCTACAAAGAACAGGATATTGTTCGTGTCTGCGAAGTGCATATATCTGCCGTTCTTGACTTCACCGTCAACGGTGTACTTCATCGAATAATAACCGTCAATCGTCACGCTTTCATTGCCGTTTTCAAACGTTCCGTGCAAACCTGCGACAACCTTCTTAAATGACATATGCTCTTTGTAACTGCTGTCATAATATCCGTCAAGGACTGTCTCACCCGTTCTGCTGTAAGTCCAACTCTTCTCTACGCCGTCCAGCTTAAACTTGAAGGTCATTCCGTCAAGGGTATAACCCGTTTCTACCTTATTGCCGTTGTACTCCAACGTCAGCTTACCGCTGTAATATACGCCGCTTTCAGTATCCCTATACGCCTTGCCGTCAAGCTCAATCTTAGCGCCCATACCAAGGTCGTAATAAACGCCCGCTTCTTCGCCGAGAGAAGTCATAACGTCGTCGTTATAGGTGATTGTCTTAGCGTCCTTATCGAATGCTAACGTTCCACTCATTCCGCCGAGAAGCGTAATCGTCGCGCCGTCTACCGTATACGTACCCGTTACGGTTGCGCCGTTCTCATCGTAATATGAGAAGTTGCCGTATCCGTCAAAGGAGAAGATGCTACCGTCCTGCTCGCCAAATGCACCCGCCTCTGCGCCGCGGAGGGAGAAGTTCTCGCTATCCGCAAATATGCCGTATATGGTAAAGCTTTGCATATAACCCGTTTTTTCATCAACGCCGTAGAAAATCTGCATCTTCTTTGGCGTGCCGTAGAAGGTGCTTGTTGAATATCCGTTCACAGTGCTGTAATACGCATAACCTACGCCGTTATATCCGCTTTCCTCATCAAACTTTATAACCGCATAGCCTGCACCGTTCAATTCGGTACCGCTCATTATAACCGTACCGTAGGGGGTCTTGTTTTCCGTACCCGCACTTACGCCCGACGAAGTCGCAAGTTTTTTGAAGTCGTCGTACTTTGCATATGCAATCGTTTTATAATCCGCTTCATCGTCGCCGATATCGCCCCACTTAACGAGCAAATCGCTTATGCCTTCAAGGCTCTTTGCAAATGCCGCGCAGTAGCCTTCAATGCCATCGCTCCACGTGCTGTACGGCGTGAAGATATAGGGCTTGACCCCAAGCTTGGTCATCTCGTTGACAACTATGCTCGGAGCATAGCCGCCGCCAACGATATAGCAGAATGCCGCGTCGCCGATTGTAGGCGCGTCGTCACCGGTGAATACCAGCTCAACCAAATAGTCCTGACCAAAGAATGCGTATGCGCCGATAGACTTGATATCCTTGCCGAAGCGTACGCCAAACAGTGTGCCGTATGCAAATGCAAAATCTCCGACCTTCTCAACGCCGTCACCGACAACAAGGAATCTCATGCTATTATTAAACATTCCCGCGCCTGCGGCTATTTCCGTAATGCCCTCTGGAACGATGTACGTAAGGCTCTCTCCGGTATAATTGTAAAGAACTCCGTTGTAAATGGTTTCGCCATTTTCGTTCACTTCAAGAAGCAATATGCTCTTGTTTTCGTAATTAAATACGAAGGTTTCATTGGACTCTTCAAGATACCTGTATGCGTGAGTATCCGCAAAAAGCTCTACCTTCTCTACCGTGTTGGTTGCGGGGAAGTAGAATACAACGTTATCAACGATACCCTTGTAAATCAATACCGAACCGTCCTCATTCTTGAACGTACCGTACTTTTCAAGCTTATCCGCCATTTGCTCGTCCGTGTACTGATAGAGAACGACGTCAGCGGTTCTGGGCAAACCAGTAGTTTCAACGATAGCGCCAACGAAATCCTCGTTATCCTTCCAAGCCTGAGTATTCTCAATAAGCTTCTCCCAAGCTTCGTTTGACGCGGCAATATTAAGCTCGTTATCATCTGCGCGTACGCCGCTGCCGAATACCTTGTTTCCAAGCGTCGGGAAATCGCCTACAAACGCAATCTCGACGATAGAATCGCTCTTAAACGCACTGTCGCCAAGGCTCTTTACGCTTGAAGGAATCACGAGTATCGTAACAAGTGAATCCTCAAATGCGAAATCTCCAATCGCGGAAGCGCTACCGAGGTCAACAATCTTAACGCTGCTCTTTGCAAATGCGCGATTACCGATAGTACCGCTAAATGCTGACAAATCAACAATTTGAACAAACTGATTGTTTGCAAACGCACTTGCGGATACTTCCTTCACGCTTGCGGGTACTACGACCTCGGGAGCGTCAAGATATTGCATTGAACCAAGAACCGTAACCGCCTTTCCGCCGACCTGCGCAGGTATTTCAACCTTGTTGCCGTAGTCCGCGCCGAACGTAGCAGATACGGAAAGCGTGCCGTCTTCAAGGAAGGTATATTGCAAACCGTTCTTCATAAACTTGTCCGTTGTCAGCCACTTTGCTTTCAACGTCGCATTATCCGCAATATTCCATACACCCGTGGATACGCCCGCTTCATTGGTAAGCACGGTGCCGTCTTCAAGCGCCCAGCCGCCAAAGGAAAGCAAATCCTTGGTTGCCGTGCCAAGCTCGAACGCCTGTCCGAACGTAACGCTCTTCGTCGTATTTTCAAGAGCGTCGCCGCCGTCCACGTCCAAAGTCACCGTGTACGTATTCGCCGTCCACTTCGCCGTAATCTTCGTGTCTTGCGATATGGTGGAGTCGAAATCAAATACCCGCCCCCGTGTTGCGGCGCAGTGTGGATCGGTGTAACGGGGCAGGGTTGGTGTGGCGGCGGGCGTTTGGGGGGGTGGGCCTGCGGTTGCGTTTT
>CAMWIB010000113.1 GCA_947174215.1 uncultured Clostridia bacterium | reverse complement strand
GCACATCATGCACAAGACGAGAATCATCAACGAGATTGAAACTTATATCACGGGCGAGAACCTCGTTGAAATCTGCGGTACAGACTTCGAGTGCAAGACGGATTTGCCGCAAGGCACTCCCGTAAAGGTGCTTGTAGACTTCGACGACGTTGAGATAACCGACGACGAAGAGGACGGCATTATCGGTGCGAACGTCCTGTCCTCTATTTATAAAGGTAACTACTATCAAGCTATCCTATCTACTGATGACCACTACAACTTCTTTGCGGATACCGATTACGAGTGGCTCAAAGGCGACCGCGTAGGCATCAAGATAGCGCCAGATAAAATCATTATCGAAAAGCGCGAGGAAGTTCAGGAGGTCGCACCCGAAGAGGAAACCGTCGTTGACGAAACACTCACCGAGTACGACAGATTAAAGGAAGAAGAGCTTCTTACAAGCGAGGAGATTGCTACGCTTGAAGGAAACGACAACATTGCAAGCACGTTGGTAGATAACGCGAGCGGCGCGAACGCCAAGGAGGACGATAAATAGTGAAAGAAAAGTCCTTACGCAAACAATTCAGGCTGACGAAAAAGGTCTTTGGCGTGCCGTATATACTGTTTTTATTACTTTTCGTAATAATTCCGCTCGTACTCATACTCGTCAACGCCTTTTTGGACAGCAATAACAATCTGACGTTTGACAACTTCAAGGTGTTTTTCACCTCGTCGTCAAGCCTCACGGTACTTGGAAACTCCTTGCTCGTGGGAGTCATCACCACTCTCATCTGTATAATCATCGGATATCCTATCGCCTATATACTCTCAAAGATGAGTAGCGGAAAGATACTGATTCTGCTTTACGTCATTCCTATGGGCGTAAACTTCCTTATCCGTACGCTCGCAACCAAGGCGATATTCATCGCGCTCGGCGTTGAGCTTGGTATGGGTACGGTCATATTCGGTATGGTATACAACTATCTTCCGTTTATGATTATGCCCCTCCACACTACGCTATCAAGCATAGACAATAGCTATATGGAAGCGGCGCAGGATTTGGGCGCGGATAAGGCGACGGTGTTTTTCAAGACCACTCTGCCCCTGTCGGTGAGCGGAATAATAAGCGGCGTTACGATGGTGTTTATTCCCACAATCTCCACTTACGCGATATCTCAGCTCCTCTCAAACGGAAAGATATTCCTGTTTGGTGACTCCATTCAATTAAGCTTCGAACAAGGCATGTACGGAGTAGGCTCTATTATGAGTATAGTTATGCTCGTGTTCGTCCTGCTGTCGAACTTCATAATGAACAAGTTCAACCGTCAGGGCAACGCGGCAAGGAGGTCGTTATGGTAAAGCTGAAAAGTTTTCTTGAAAAATCCTATCTGTTTATAATACTTGCCATTCTGTACGCTCCTATCATATTGCTGATTGTGTACTCCTTCTCCAATAGCTCCAACTTCAATTTCAGTCAGGGCTTCAACTTTAAGGCGTACGCGGCGATATTCGTTTCGGACAAATCTCCCGAGCTTTGGAAGGCTATCGGCAATACGATACTTATAGCTACGGTATCGTCCATAATTGCGACCGTTATGGGTACGTTCGCCTCTATCGGAATCTTCAACCTCGGCAAGCGTATGCGCCGCGTTGTGGAGAACGTAAACCAGTTCCCTATCATCAACAGCGAAATCGTTATGGCTGTATCGCTTATGGTGTTCTTCGTCACGTTCGCGTTCCCAGAGGGCTATCTTAGACTTATCATCGCACACATAGCATTCTGTACGCCGTACGTAGTACTCAACGTACTCCCCAAGCTCGAATCTATGGACCCCAACATCTACGAGGCGGCACTCGACCTCGGCGCGAATCCCTTCAAGGCTTTGACGAAGGTGCTTATCCCAATCATTACGCCGGGTATCGCAAGCGGATTTATAATGGCGTTTATAATGTCTATGGACGACTTCATCATCACTCAGATAAACAAGGGCGCGGCAACGGGTATCAACACCCTCTCCACCTACATCTATTCGGACGCGCGCGTACAGGGCTTGGAGCCGTTCTGGTACGCGATATTCAGCATCATATTCGTAGCAGTGCTTGCAATAGTGCTTTCCGTCAACCTCGTTAAGATTAGCAAGCAAAAGAAGAAGGACAGGGAGGGAGCAAAATGAAAAAATCTGCCGTAACAATTATACTTATAGCACTGCTTTGCTGTGTGCTACTCCCCACTCTTTCGGCGTGCGATACGGCGTCCACGGCGAGCGGCACGGATAAGCTTTACGTCTATAACTGGGAAGACTATATCGCCCCCGGCATGGTCAAAGAATTTGAAGCGTACTACTTCGAAGTCACAGGTCGCAGACTTGAAATAACCTACACTACCTTTGACACAAACGAAACGATGATGACTAAGGTTCTCAAAGGCGACGCTAACGTTGACTTAATCTGCCCTTCCGAATACTCTATTGAAAAACTACTGCTCGCGGGCTGTCTTGAAAATCATCAGGATATATACAAAGATATTAAGCCAGAGCTTGACAGACTCAACGCAGAGGGGCAAAACATAACTCTCAGCGGTATGAGTAGCTTAGGCAACGGTGACGGAAATATCATTCCCGACATAATGGAAGTTATACGCCCAATGTTCGGCGCACTCGACGACGGAAAGGGAAACGTCTACGATATGACGGAGTATATGGTTCCCTACCTATGGGGTACGCTCGGCATACTCTACAACACGAGCGTCGTGTCTATGGAAGAGCTTGAAGAGTACGGCTGGGGCGTACTTTGGAATATACAGCACAACGAGGAACTTGAAAACAAGATACTCATGAAGGACAGCGTACGCGACAGCTACGCCGCGGCGGTGTTCTATATGTACGAAAATACGGTCTACAACCGCGGAGTTCACAAACTTCCCGACGGCATATCCCCCACCTACAACAAACCTTACGCGGAGCTTACGGTACAGGAGCTTATCAACTGCACGGATGACGCAGTACTCAATGCGGCTGAGGTTGCACTCACCGAACAGCGCGACCATATCTCGGGCTACGAGGTAGACTTCGGCAAAGACGATATGATAAACGAAATTGTCTACGCAGACTTCGCTTGGAGCGGCGACGCTATGTGGGCTATCGAGGACGGGGGTTACGACGAGGAAACGGACACCTATCAGCTTGGCTACTACGTTCCACCTATTGCAAGCAATATCTGGTACGACGGTTGGGTTATTCCAAAGACCGTCAGAAACAAACTCGCTGCAATGCTCTTCATCGACTATATGTGCAGACCTATGAGTGGAATTCAAAACTCTATGGAGGTTGGCTACTCTTCCGCCGTTTCCAAAGAGCTTATGCGAGCGGACGAGGACGTATGCGCGTTTATCGAAGAGAATGACTACGATATAGACGAGTATTTCGACGACGAAGCAAGATATCCAGAGATAAACGAAAACCTCGGCGTTATGCGTGACTTCGGAAGCGCAAACGAGTCGCTCGTGCAGATGTGGCAACGTGCGAAGTCGGGCAACGGAATATCCGTATCCCTTTGGTGGATACTGCTTGTAATCGTTCTTCTGATTGGCATTGTCGTCGGCGGATACTTCCTCTTGCAGGCGTTAAAGCTCCGCCCTCGCAAGCTAAAAGCGGATAAATCAGATTTGTCAAGCGATTCCGGTCAGGATATCGGTTAATTGCAAAATCGGCTATCTAACGGCACAAAATTGTAAAAAAATCAATATAACGTCTGAAATTTAGTTGCACAAATATCCAATGCTCGGCATTATTGTGTGACACTATATTAAGTATTAATAACTATATATCTATAATCTTATGCGGCACGATTGCATTATTTTTGCAATCGTGCTATTATATTAGAACAAATATAATAGTGAAATCGGAGCAACATATGATTACAAGCGGACAACGTGCAAAACTGCGCTCTTTGGCACAAAATATAAACCCTATATTCCATATCGGCAAAAACGGAGTGAACGACAACTTTATAAACGACGTTCTCACCGCTCTCGAAGCGCACGAGCTTATCAAAATAGCCGTCCTTCGCAACTCTTTGTATAACGCTAAGGAGTGTATGGAAGAGGTCTGCTCTGCTACACACGCCGAGCCTGTGACGGCAATCGGCAACCGCTTCGTCATATATAAGCGTAGCACACGCGATGACGTACAGCATATCGAGCTGTAAATTCACACCGTTTGACTATGGACTATGAAAAGATAAAGCTTACTCCCGAGTCCGAGCCGCAGGACGAGCCGTCCACCGCGGCGCAAAAGGAAGCGCGCGAACAGCTTAAACGTCACCGCGCGGAAACGGCACGCTACAAGCAACGCTATTTCGAGTATTACGACGACGTAAAGATAAACCACCGCGAGGATTGGTGAGGCACTTCGTGCCATGTCTGCTTGCGAGCAAACAACACTATTATTGGCATTTGTAGTACGGCTATAAATACCGCCTACACGATGCCGTAAGGGCTTCGAGTACACTACTCTACAAGAAAGCGCAAAAGTCGCTTTACTAAATACAAGAATTAAGAGGTTTTATGGATATTATCATTGCAGGTCTTGGCGCGATTGGTCTTACCA
>CAMWIB010000112.1 GCA_947174215.1 uncultured Clostridia bacterium | reverse complement strand
ATGACGAGGTGCGCGTCTATGATATTTCTGCTATTTGTCGTCCATTTGATTCGTCAATTGATAAAAAGCCTGATAACGATAATACAATAACTGAAATTGCTGTCGAGGTTGGTAGGCGATATTTCGCGCAAACTCAGAACGAACGAACTGTGTATTCTTGTACCGATGTAGAAACAATAGAGATTACTGATAAATTTGTTGGCTTTGTTAGATACGACAGCGGTTATATTTTTCACGATGAGGCGTGTGATAGTCACTTCGTTGCATTTGACACTGACAAGCCCATAGATAAGCTAATGCAAGCTGACGTTTACTGGGTAGAACAGTCATATGTTTATGCAACTGACGATTCTTCAAAACAGCCTTCTTTGGGAGAAAAAATTCCGAATTACATAACGTTATCTGATGAAGATGATACTGTGCATTATAAGGGTGGTGGACTGAAAGGAAGTAGCTATGAATGGGATAGGATAGAATCTATTGACGATTTCATGAACAGTGTGAATGTTTCTTCTAATGTCTATTCGGGTGTCTTTACTCAGGGCAATAATGTAAGTCATCTTACGTCCGAAGCAGAAGATTATCTCAAAGGCATGAAGTGGGTGTTGAGGTTCGTTGATACTGATTATGAGGTACAAAAAGTAGAACAGGTGATTAATGGTTCTAAGTATTCGTGGCATAGAGCAACTACGACTCTGATAAGCGATGTAACTATCTTACGCTTGCAATTTGAAACTGACGGCAAAATGTATAATTTAGGCGTTGTCGATGATAGAACTATTGGTTCGGATAAGCCTGTAAACGATACGAATTTCGAAGTGTCGGAAAGTAATGGTTTGAAAGATTTCCTTGATAAATTGAAAGAGATTTGGGCGTGGTTGAAGAAAAATGGCAAAATCATTTTGTACGTTATTCTCGGCATAATAGGGCTTTGTCTTATGATTCCAATTATAAAGGTTTTATATATCTTTCTTTCCATTCCCATACGCGCTGCGAAGGGCGTATCTCGCCATAGACGAAATAAAAATAACAAAAATTATAGGAGATAAAAAATGAAAAATTGTAACAGTAAAATCAAAGGAATTTTCCTTACAGTAGTAATCGTCCTGATAGGCGTTATAGTGGCAGGACTCACAGTGTCAGTGGTTACAGGCACAAAGCCGCAAGAATGGTTTACGAAGGCGCAGGAACAACAGACATTCGAGCCAATGCCTGTCGATAATAGACAAACTATATCGCTTGGCGAAAATGGCGAAGGTGCTTCTTTGTACATAAACAAGGATAAAGCCGCTTATGCAGAACTTCCAAGCCTATACGAAGGTTTTGAAGACTTAGACGGCGGTATGCTCTTTTTCCTGTGTCCTGCCGTAGATTCTTACGACGAAAACGCTAATCTTGCCGATAGCCTTGATAATGGTGCATATGCAATGATATGGCTTGATAGAAACGAGTCCAAAGAATTGTGCATTTACTTTATTTATTGCTCGGGCGAAACAAGCCAAAGTGATGATTACGTCTTGTATAACCTCGATAAAGCTGAGTTCGGAAAATCTGTCCAAGAGGACGGACGTATCGTTCTCTCTGATAAAGCAAAGGACTTTGTCGCGCTATATCCTGATGACAGCTTTGAGGATAGTGAGTCTTTGAAATCAATGTTTTGTCCGCGCGATATTTTGGATAATATTTTCAGCGCAAAGCAACAAAAAGCGTAAAGTGATTGCTGTTCTTTGAGGGGGAGAGCGGCAAAAGTATAGAGGTGATTATGGGTAGAAAAAGGCGTTACATAAAAGGCAAAGTTTATTTTGCAAACGATTCCATGCTTGTTGGCGGTAAAGGTAAAAGGCGTAGAGTTGTTTCTATGGGTAATGATAAAAACAATATGGCTGTACGACGTATTCTTTCATTGAAGGATAAGAATGGCAAAATAAAGAAAAATCTTATTCCGATAGAAAAGTATCCCGATATACCAGAGGCAAGCGGCGTTGAAGTTAAAACTATTCGTAAAACTGTTAAGGGTAAACCTATACAGGAAAAATATTTAGTTAAAACAAAAACTCGTTTGAATAAATGGGATATGAAAAAAATTAGTACGAAAAATAGACCTAAAAAATAAAGGGCAACAGATGTTACCCTTAAAATGTGGATAGACTTCAAATGTCTGGTCGGAAGATACCCAACGCCACATCTGTTATTTTATGCAATCCGAACGAGATTGTCAACAAAAATTTATCATGAGTAAGAAATTGGAAAAATCAAGCAATAGAGCAAAACTCGTCATGAGGTGCATATTCAAGATAATTCTTGTGCTTATCGTGTGCTTTATTGTCGGTCACGTCGTGTATACGTTCATACACGCTTAAAAAGAATATGAAAAGCTTTCGTATAGATTACAGATACATAATAACAGGTATCATCATGCTTGCGCTGTTGCTCGTAAGTGTATTTTGCTTTACGGAAGCTTACGTGCGAATTGGAGAGAGTATCCGCGACGTTGCACTTTCTTTCGCAGAACTGTTTAGAATAGATGTCAACTCCGTTAGTAATGTAACAACTACTTCGGATGTGCTTGTGATAGATTACGAAGTCACCGCGGCAAGCATAGCTAATAAGTTTTCACGTTTTGGAACTGCGTTCGTGTCCAGAGATAACTTCCTGGGTTACATCACACACATATTCGGCGGTGCATATATCGCGCTGTACGTTTTTTTGTTTGCTGTACTTGTGTTTGCTTTCATTGTCGGATATACGATTTTTAATTTAAGAGGGCATAATAACAATTATGGTGTAGAGAGCTTGCCGCTCCGAGTTTTCAAAAAAATTGAGTTTGTCGTGTATATTCCTGTCAAAAAGTTCTTGAAAGAATATCTGTTCTTTGTGAAGCACATCCGCGCGGTGCGTTGGATATTGCTTGTCTTAGCATTGGTGTCATTCAATGCCGTGACTATTGTACTTGAAGCTTTGGCATATTACTTGCATTTTCTCTCGGCAATGAATTTTGGAGGGGTCTTTATTCAGTTGCAAAAACTGCTTGCTGATTTATCCATGTTGTCACGCGTTCCGTTGATAGTGTGGCTCATAGCGGCATTTCTTATATTCTTGTGTTGGCGTAAAAATATTGCGCTTAAACGCTTGTATGCACGTGAAGAGCATAATAGGCAATTTATGAAAAAATGCGGTAGTGCTGTATCATTGTTCGCGCCGATGGGCGATGGTAAGACGAGAACTGGAACGGATATGGCACTTATTAAACAGCAAGATTTTCGCAATATGGCATATGACATCATGCTTGAAATAGATTATTTGTTTCCGCATTTTCCCTGGATAAAATTTGAAAATCAAATACGCGAGCTTATGAACAAGCACGTGATATATCATATATACACCGCTGAAAAGTGGGCAAAAAATGTCAGGCAACAGCTTGACTTATATCTTAATAATTCTGAATTAAAAGCTCAATGCGATAAAGCTTACCGTCAAGGAAAGCTTTCCGATAAATTCTTGTATGGCTATGAGATAGAGAAGTACGGCGTACATAAGAATACAGGACTCAAGATTGAATACCTGGGGGAAGTACTTGTTGAGTACGCCAAGGCGTATTTTATATATGTTTCGCCTACATCAATGATATTCAGTAATTATGCAATATCTGTGCGCTGTGAACTTGAAGATGAGGGCAATTTGCCGCTTTGGGCGTGGAATAGCTTTGGTGATGTAATTAGTATCGATGAAGAACGTCAAAATGCGCATATCCTTGACATGGATATGTTGCGACTCGGCAAAAAGGTAAAGCAGGGCAACGAGAACGCCAATGCTTTCGAGTATGGCGTTGTTGCGTTTTCTGAAGCTGATAAAGACCGCGGCAATCAGTTCGATACACAGGAGCTGAAAAAGCTTTCTGAAGAAGCTAATCAAAAGAATGATAATTTTAATGGAACGGTGAAGATGAGCCGTCAAATCACTAATATACGCGGTCGTGGCTTTGTTTTCATGTTCTTGGATATGCAAAGACTCGGAAGTATCAATCTCGATATTCGTGAGCTTGGTGATGAAATTGAAATTAAAGAGAGCAGCGAGAAAAAAATTCTCGTTCCTTTCTTCGCTTTGGACGAGTTGCTTTATCAGCTCATCGTCCCGTCGTTCGACAAGAAGTATACTGATTTCAGATATCGTCGCGGCGATACTAATTTAACTATGTATTTGCTCAAGAAATTCGTATGCATGATAGATTCGCACTATAAGTTTATGTATAACTCCTACAGCAGTATCGAAGAGCGCGTTGTACTGAACGATAGCGCAGAGTCCATTTATTATATCCTTCCGAAGAAGATATACGCAGACGTATACAGCACGGATACGACTTCGGCATTCTTCCGTAAGAAGGCGAGTTTTAGCAAGAAGGGCATAAATGACATCGCGACATTCCGCGGTGTCCGCGCCGACTTTAATGAGCTTGCTCAGATGAACAGCTATATGGTTAATAGTTGGATAGAGAATCTGAGCGAGCTTGAGAACGATGAAAAGCTAAATAGGCGAGTATCTCATCAGGCATCGCCCAAAGGGCGATTTAGCAAGCGTAGCGCGGCGTAGTGGCA
>CAMWIB010000111.1 GCA_947174215.1 uncultured Clostridia bacterium | reverse complement strand
ATATTCATCATACGCTCCAATATTAATCTGATTCGTTTGGTTTTTTGTAGGCGTTAAACCTCCATGTATAATGGTTGCGTCGGCAGACTTTTTAGTATAAACGATAGAATACTCTCTATACTTATTAAAATATTGCTCATATCCACTTTCAACTTTATTGCCATCTAACAAAGCAACAGCATCTGAACTGTTATATGTTAATTCATAATAACCACTGTACTTCGGCCTAAAAACAAATATACTTTCCGAGTCGGAATTAAAGTCAACCTCCATAAGATAATCCGGATATAGCAAATCAATTACTTTTTCCGAAGTTTCATCAGATGCTTTCTCTTCATTATCTTTTTTATCACAACCTGCTAATAGTAGCATTCCACTAAATAAGAACACAACCAAAAGTATCATTAGTATGTTCTTAGACAGGCTTAAAATCTTGTTTTTCAGCATAATAATTTTATCTCCCAATAAGTTAATATTATATCATTCTATAAACTATAAACAAGTCCTATCAGTGATTTTCCACAAATCTGAAAATTTTCCCAAAGATTTTACGCCGTTATCAAGAAATGTCAAATAGCGTTATAGAGATGAAGAGCGCGAAAGTGTTGATTTAATTTTATTCAATCAACTAAGAAGTATTTTTACGAACAGCCTAACGCTTGCGCATATTTTCAAAATTACTTTCCGCAAAAAGTAGGAATTCACTTCCTGCTTTTTGCCCCTTATGAGTTTGCGCTTATAGCACACTTCGGACACTTCGTGTCTTTAATTCGGCATATTCCACTTACACACTTTGGTTGATATGCCACGAATGGACGAGTGTGCGTGCCGTACGGGGTCCCACAAAACGTCCCTGTTTTGTGGGGTGTAAGGCATAACGTCTGGCGCAACACCTAATAAAATGCAAGCGGCCCCGGATGCTACACCCAAAGCCGCTCGCTATAATAAGGGGGAAAATTATGAGCTGTTTTCAATCAAGTTGTTCTTGATTACGTTTACATATTATCACTACAATATATGTTCGTCAACTGTTTTTTGTAAGTTTTTTTGAAAAATTTTGCAAAAAGCCGATTTTCTCCCACAAAACAAAGAATAAAAGTTGATATTTTTTTGCAAATTTGTTGAATTTGTACTTACAAATTGCGAAATTTTGCGAAAATTGGCATTTCAAAATACCCGCTTACATTGCCTGTTTTTGCAAAACCGATATTCTAACGCTGTTTTTTGAAATATCACGTTAGCGCGCCTGTTTTGCGCGTTTTTGCAGGTTTCGCGCTCAAAAAATTTGCACTGCTCATATAAAATTAAAGAAATTTGCACTGCTTGCGCGCAAATTTCTTTTGTAAAGCTTGATAAAATTCAAAATAATTTTTATTTCTATGTTAAATTTACAGTCGATATTTATATAAAATATCTGCATTTAACGTAGCGCGACTATCAATACGGCTATGTCAGCAGGGGATACTCCCGATATACGCGAGGCTTGACCAAGGTTGAGAGGACGAATTTCGGATAGCTTCTGCCGCGCTTCTATACGCAACGCCTTTACGCTTTCGTAATCAAAATTCTCGGGAATAAGCTTGCCTTCAAGTCGCTTCTGCTCTGCAACCGCCGCCTGCTCTTTTTTGAGATAACCCGCGTACTTCATTTCTACGACCGCCGCACTCAACGCTTCCATATCGCAATCAAACTCCAATAGCGGCAGAACGTCGTTTGCCGTCACGGCAGGTCTACGGCATATCTCGCCGAGCGTGGGAGTTTTTTGCGGCATAGGCTCGCCTATCCTTTCAAATACGGGTATTGCGCGTTCTCTCGACACAGCACGCTCCGACAAAGAAAGTATTTTTTCTATCATCGCTTTCTTTTCAAGATATCTGCTATATCTCTCCTCGCTTGCAAGTCCAATCTCGTATCCAAGCTCGGTAAGGCGCATATCCGCATTGTCCTGTCTAAGCATAATGCGATGCTCCGCACGCGCGGTCATCATTCTGTACGGCTCGTTGGTTCCCTTTGTGACGAGGTCATCGATAAGTACGCCGATATACGCTTGGTCGCGGCGCAACACTATGGGCGGGGTTTTGTCTACCGAACGCGCGGCGTTTATACCTGCAATTATACCCTGCGCCGCCGCTTCCTCGTAGCCGCTGCTTCCGTTCACCTGCCCCGCGCTGTACAGTCCGCTTACGCTCTTGCTCTCCAATGACGGATACAGGCAAAGCGAATCTATGCAATCGTACTCTATGGCATAGCCGTACTTCGCAAAGCGGCAATTCTCTAAGCCCGCGATTGTACGGTACATCTCTTCCTGCACGTCCGCAGGCAAAGACGTTGACATACCCTGTATGTACATCAAATCGCTGTTCGCGCCCTCGGGTTCTACAAAAATCTGGTGGCGTTCCTTGTCCTTAAAGCGAACAACCTTGGTTTCGATAGACGGGCAGTACCTCGGACCCACGCCCTGTATGACTCCGTTGTACATCGGGCTTTTGTCAAGATTGCGCAATATCACTTCGTGGGTGCGTTCGTTGGTATAAGTAAGCCAGCACGGCTCTTCTTTGAACGTGCTATGCGGTGACATAAAAGAGAATCTGTCGCTGTCGTCGCCAAGCTGTATTTGCATTTTTTCAAAGTCTATGCTGTCACGGTATATACGGGCGGGCGTTCCCGTCTTGAATCTGCGTACGGGTATACCAAGCTCGATTATGCTTTTCGTAAGCTCGGTTGCCGCCTCGAAGCCGTCTGGGCCGCTGTTCTTTACGTCCTCGCCCGTGATGATTGTGCTGTTGAGATATACGCCAGTAGCAAGCACCGCCGCCGAGCAAGAATAGGTTTCGCCGTCAGAGGTTACAACACCCTTGACCTTTCCGTCCTCCGCAACTATGCGAGTCGCTTCTTTTTCAAGTACGGTGAGGTTTTCCTCGTGCAGTACCACGTCAAGCATCAGCTTATGATATAGCTTTTTATCTTCCTGTCCACGCAACGAGAATACGGCGGGACCTTTTGCGGAGTTGAGCGTCTTTATTTGCAACAAAGCCATATCTGCGCACAGTCCCATCTGTCCGCCGAGCGCGTCAACCTCTTTGACGAGATGTCCCTTAGCCGTGCCGCCTATCGCCGGATTGCAGGGCATATTTGCAACCGTACCGTACTGCTGACAGAGCATAAGTGTACGCTTACCAAGCCTTGCCGAAGCAAGTGCCGCCTCTACACCGGCGTGACCGCCGCCTATAACTATAACGTCAAAATCTTTCATATATTGTAGTATTAAATTTGTTTTATATTTTGCCTTGTTTGGTGCTATGTTTAAGCTTAGATACTACTTTATTTGCCTACACAGAACTTGGAGAAAATGGCGGAAACTATATCTTCTTTTGCAGTCTTGCCCGTAATTTGTCCGAGCGCGTCATACGCTTCGCGTAAGTCGATAAGAGTGCAGTCTACCGTGCAGTCAATATTCAATTTCGCACTTTCAAGTGCGCGTTTCGCCTGTTGAAGTGCCGATACGTGTCGTTCGCTTGTGATTATCTCGCCGCCAGATACGCCGTTTTCGCTATACGTGGAAGCGATTGCCTGTACGAGCATATCCACACCTTCGCCCGTCTTTGCACTCACGCCGAAGGTATACGCCATACGCGGAATCGCAAAGCCTGCGACGTCGCACTTATTAAATACGGTAAACGTAAGCTTCCCGTCAAATTCAAGCTCGGAGCGCACCTCTGCACTCTTGTCAATAACGTGCAGAACTATATCTGCGTTTTGTATTGCTTTCTTTGCTCTTGCTATGCCCTGCGCCTCGACAATATCGTCACTGTCACGCAAGCCCGCGGTGTCTACGAGGTTTATACGCACGCCGTTATACTCAAAGCTATCCTCAACCGTATCTCGCGTAGTACCGGCTATATCCGCAACGATTGCGCGTTCCTCTTTGAGCATAGCGTTCATCAACGACGACTTGCCCGCGTTGACGTCGCCTGCAAGCACTACGTTTATACCGTGCTTTGCAATTCTGCCCTGCTTCGACGTTGCTATAAGCGCGTTCACCTTTTTAAGACACTCGTCTATGCCGTCGCCGAGCGTAGGCAAAACTTCGTCTTCCATTTCGTCGGGATAGTCAAGCGTAGCTTCAAGCCCTGCGATGAGCGATTCAAGTTCGCCAGATATACCGTCTATCTCTTTTGCAACGCTTCCGTCCATAAGTCTATACGCCGCACGAAGTCCCGCCGCGCTGTCGGCGTTTATCATATCTATAACACCCTCCGCATCCGCAAGAGTCAGTCTGCCCGATAGGAACGCCCGCTTTGTAAACTCGCCGTGTTCGGCAAGCACCGCGCCGTGTTCAAGCAACGTATTCAGCGCGCCCTGCATTATGCGAACGCCGCCGTGCAAATAGAACTCAACCGTATCCTCTCCCGTATACGCCTTTTCCGCGGGGAAATATACCGCGTAGCCTCTATCGCAAAAATCGTTTGCAACAAACGTACCGTAGTTCATTTTTAGCGGTTGCCAGTCCTTCTTCACAACGCGCTCGGGTACGCTCGTAGAGTTGCCAAAATTGAAAACGGTATCGGCTATGCTCACCGCTTCGTCACCCGAAACACGCACTATGCCGA
>CAMWIB010000110.1 GCA_947174215.1 uncultured Clostridia bacterium | reverse complement strand
CGAGATCTACACGCGTAAGATCGTCGGCAGCGTCAGATGTGTATAAGATACATCAATAGCGGCAAAGCTTGCGATAATAACGCTTATACCACCAATTCCAAGCCCTAAGCCTACCGCAAAGAATACGACGGCAAACAGTACGTTGACAACTATGCGCACAACGCTCATCGCGGAATAATCTGCACTGCCGTTCGTCTTAGTTGAGGAATTCACAACCGTCGCCGTATCGGGCGCGCTGTAATTTTGATTTGCGCGGTAGTATCCGCTCGACTCAACGTCGTAGTTGTTATCGACGTACTTACCAAACGGCACGTCGTCGTTTATCGTGCTACTTGATTTTTGGGACTCACGCTCTTTTTTCGACAGCTCGTCGTTCTCGCGTACGCTTTGAGCTACGTCCTCAGGAAAGCCGAATTCCTTGATAATATCCTCTTCTTCCGCGCCGTCGTCGAGCCTGTCCTGATACATTTCCTCGTAGTAATTGAGTACGGTACGCTTTTCCATACCCGTCATACCCTCACGGCTGAGCGCGCGTTCGAGTTGCGCCATCCAAGTTGCTTTTCTCATCTCAAATCTCCTTAATTCTGCAAGAATCGATATATTGACATAAGTTGTTCCATATCGCGGTAGAACTCATCGAGTCGTTCTCTACCCTTGTCGGTTATACGGTAGTATTTGCGAAGTCTGCCGTTATATAGCCTGTTATGCACGCTCACCGCTCCCGACGCTTCAAGGCGTTTCAAAATCGGATATAGCGTCGATTCGGAAATATCGACGTACGGAGAAATCTGACTGATAATCTTATATCCGTAAGACTCCTCGTCGCGTATAGTGGCAAGCACGCAGCCTTCGAGCAAACCTTTTTTCAACTGTGAATCCATATCTTCACCATACCCTTTATTGCATAATACTATACATTGCATAGTATTGCTTGTCAATGGTTTTCGTGAAAAAATTTTATAATTTTTGCAAATAAAAAACGGCAGTCTAACAAACGTACTGCCGCATAAATTATAGCCATTTTATATATTAAAATATAATATTCTAATCATTGCGCCATTTCGCGCAATCACGCATTCAGCTTTTACTCTTCTTCGGAAGAAACATCTTCATCAAATAGAACTTCATATTCAACGGTTTTGCTTACGGCGTTTACAATAGCCTGTCTTGTCGCTTCAACAGTAGCGGACTGCAACATTGCGAAGTTTACAACGGGCTTTTTGCCCGTGGACATACAAAACATCGTATCGCCGTCGTAATCGGTATGCACTGGGCGGATAGCTCTTGCAAGTCCGTTGTGCGAAATGCTTGCGAGCTTGTTTGCACCGACCTTATCGATATTAGCATTAGTGAGAATACAGCCAATCGTAGTATTCGTGCCAAACAACAGCTTGCCGACCTCTGCGTTTGCAAGTACGCTCTCCGTATTGATAAATTCGCCGTCCTTGCCCTTTGCGCCTGCAATAATCTTCTCTCCGTCCCACACGTCGCCCATAGCGTTGACTGCAACAATCGCCGTAATCGTAACGCCCGCGACCTTAACGGTTGCCGCACCTATTCCGCTCTTGCACGCGTTTTTAAGCCCTCTTATCTTTCCGACCGTTGCGCCCTTGCCCGCGCCGATATTGCCAAAAACAGGCATTCTAACCGCGTTTTTACACGCATTATAACCGTATTCTGCGGTTGGATAATGATACTCCTTCTGATTGAGGTCAAACAGCACCGCACTCGATACGATAGGCACAATCTTGCCCGCAGTCTTATAGCCGTATCCGTTTTCTTTCAGGTATTCCATAACGCCACAGCTCGCCGCGAGTCCGTACGCAGAACCGCCCGACAGCACGACTGCGTTTATCTTCTGCATCATTTTTTCGGGACGGAGCAAATCCGTTTCGCGCGTACCCGGTGCGCCCCCGCGCTGGTCGCACCCTGCAACCGCGCCGTTCTTAGCGAGTATTACACTAACGCCCGTATACTCGTCGTCAAAGTGTCCTATCTCAAATCCTCTCGGAATAATTACTTTCATACTTCCTCTATCTGTCAATTCATATAAAATACTTACAAATATTATATCCCACCGCCCGCCTTATTTCAACATAATGACGATTATTATTGATATTTTGCTTTGCGTTTGGTAAAATTTGATTATGAAAACTGCAATCGTACTCAACTGCGGCACACCCATTGTGCGCAAAATAAAGGCTGACAAGATAATATGCTGTGACGGCGGCTACAAGTATTGCGACGTAGCGCCCGACGTTCTGCTCGGCGACTTCGATTCCCTCGAACTGCCAGAGGATATTGATGCCACGGTTATAAAGCACGACCCTCACAAGAACGCGAGCGACGGCGAGCTTGCCGTATACTACGCCCACGACGAAATGGGCGCGAACGAGCTTGTGTTCTACGGCGTACTCGGCGGCAGATACGACCATACTCTTTGCAACTTTGCGCTTATGAAGCTCGCCTGCGATTTGGGTATGACGGCAAAGGCAGAGGAAAACGGACTCGACCTCTACTACGTCAAAGGCGAATTTGATTTGACTACGCAAAAGGGAGAAACCATTTCAATACTGCCCTACGGCGGCAACGCTATCGTCACCTGTTCCAATAATTTGGAATACCCTCTTGAAGACCTTCTTCTCACAGGCTCGGACTCACGAGGACTGAGCAACGTATCCCTCGGCGGCAAAGTGCATATAAACGTAAAATACGGCGGCGTGCTTGTATTTAGATATATTAAAGGATTTGAAATGCGCTAAATCGCGCAAAAGTACACTCATTCCGTCATTACGAGCGAATGCGAAGCAATCCAGACCGTCAAACGTTTTATGAGTGCATTGCTGGATTGCTTCGGCATAAATGCCTCGCAATGACGATAAAATAAACATATTTCTATTTATAGTTTTTATTCAACGTCATTATTCTCGTAAAAAGTCATTTCACCAGACGCATTGCTTTCCGTGTTTTTTATATCATCGGGATAGACGAAATCATCGTCGTCATCTTCATAGGCTGTTTCGAGTACGGACTCTTTCTTCTCTTCACCAATATCGCTTGACTTTTCCATCTGAGCAGTGAACGCCTTTGACATAAACAGCATAGAGCCTGCCGCAAGCGCGATGACCATATCGATGAATGCGAAGCTGTTGTACGCCATGCTGTACGCAAGAACGGTCGAATACTTTTCAAGGTTTGCCCAAACGGAGAAAGCGAACACACCTGAAAGTACGTGACATATAAAGCGCCCTGTGACCGCAACAATTCCTCCCAAAAGAAAACCCAATATCTTTTTGTTTTTGAAAACTTTCTTTTCAATAAATATTCCGCTTATGCCAACCATTCCGAATGCAAGCGGATAGTCGAGTAAGAATTGCATTGGATGTATAATCCACGGGTCCTGCACAGCTTGCAATACGCCGTAGATAAGACATGCGATAGTACCTCTGCGTGTACCGAACATACAGCAGTAAATCATAAGAGGCAAAAGGCTTGCGAGCGTAAGCGAACCGCCCTGCGGCATTTCGAATATCCTTATATACGAAAGCGCAAACGACATAGCTATTGCCACCGCACCGTATACAATCGAGCGCGTATCGTTGATTTTGCGCTTGTCGCCCAAAAAGTAGATTACGCCAATGAGCAAAATAAACACTATTGCGGATACAATCAAGCCCGTGAGATTGGCGTCGTAGTCAGTCTGCACGGTTTTATAATACTTTGCCATCTCTACCATAATTGCGATAAATCCGCCAAGCAGACATACCGCAGTAGCAAGCCCTGCTATTTTGAACGCCTTCTTGTTGAAAAGCGAGCATATAAGCATAGCAACCATTCCCGCAACCGCGAGGGCTATTTCTACGATTATCGGAATAAAAAGCATATTATCCATAACCGTGCCGTCAATCTTATTGCACTGCGCTTTAAGATACGTCATAAGCGTTAGCGCGCATACAGCAAACCCGGTCGCTATACCAACGGCATACTTTATAAAGTCCTTAAATTTTTCTCTCTTGAAGATATACACTGCTACGCCCGTGACAATCGCAACCCCAACGATAGCAATAGCGAGATAGAGCAACACAAAACCCAAATCCTCGTACAGCTTACCCAAATCCATAAAAAAACCTCCTATGCTTAGGAGGTCAAATCTGATATACGATACTTCAAACTGTGCGCACGACCGCTTACGTCGTGCAAAATGATTGCTTCCTTACGCGAGGATTATCTCACAAGTTGAAGGGTGTAATCTCAGCCTTTCGGCACCCCTAGCGCGTTTATAGTATCACTGCCACACTCACGTTGTCAACGAAATAAGAAAATATCCTACAAAATTCTTACAGCCTTGACAGGCTTATTTTTTGCGGCTATTATATACTTATCAAATACTTATGGAGAGAGATATGAAAAAACCTCAATTCAAACTTTTGAAAGAATTTAAGACGTTTATCAGCAAAGGCAGTGTCCTCGACCTTGCCGTAGGTATGATTATCGGTTCTGCATTTACCGCAATCATCACCGCTCTTGTTTCGGGCATTTTGCAACCGCTCATCAACTGGATTCCGCTTTCAGAAACCGGCGACTTGCTTACAGAACTCCGTCCTGCAATCGTAGGAGACGGTGCAGTTGTAAGA
>CAMWIB010000109.1 GCA_947174215.1 uncultured Clostridia bacterium | reverse complement strand
GTACACGGTAAAGAGGATACGCTGTTCACCGTCCAGATTGACTTCTCGCTTGCAAAGCGTTTTGATATGATTTACATTGACGAGAACGGTGAAAAGGCTGTGCCATACATCATTCACAGAAGCTCAATCGGTTGCTATGAGCGTACGCTCGGTATGTTGATTGAAAAGTACAACGGTGCATTCCCGATGTGGCTTGCTCCCGAGCAGGTACGCGTACTGTCCTTGACGGATAGAACCGTTGACAAGGTGAATGAGATTAAGGACGCGCTCGTTCAGGCAGGACTGCGCGCGGAAGCGGATATCCGCAGTGAAAAACTCGGCAAGAAGATTCGTGAAGCTCAGCTTGAAAAGGTACCGTACATTCTCGTCATTGGTGACAAGGAAGCGGAGCAAGGCGTCGTAGCCGTCCGTCACCGCAGTGAGGGCGACCTCGGCGTAATGACCGTCGATGAGTTCGTTTCAAAGTGCCTTTTGGAAGTCGCTAAGAAAGAGATAAAGTAATGTACTAAGTATATATAGTGAATGAACTACAATAAACGGTGCAGTCAGTTTGATTTGCACCGTTTATATGTTTTTCAATGTTAATTTGGTTGTAGAAATAGCTTATATAAATAAAAATACTGTCAATATAGAATTAGGTAATAACTTATAATTAAATATCTAAAAAATTAGTTGACATTGAGTCATACTTTTTGGTACTATATGTGAGCAAGCAAAGGTTTCCTTTCACCACAAGCAAGAGCTAAGTGGTTACGATAAGCAATATTGGGCGTAATAAGCCAAATTTTGATGTCGGAAACTTTTGTTGCCGACATTTTGTTTATGTCAGTAAAACGCCCCTGTTTTATGGGGTATAGACAAGGAGTATCATTTGAAAGACCTTTTTATCAATGAACAGATTAAAGACCGCGAGGTTCGTCTTATCGGAGAGGACGGACAGCAGTACGGCGTTTTGTCCTTCCGTGACGCGATGGCAATCGCAGAGGAAAAGGGACTCGACCTTTGCAAGATGACTCCTCCGGGAGTTCAGCCGCCTACCTGCAAGCTGATGGATTACGGCAAATACAGATACGAACAGCAGAAGCGCGAAAAGGAAGCCAAGAAGAACCAGCACGTTACCGAGATTAAGGAAATCAGACTATCCGCGACGATAGACGTTGGTGATACGAAGCGTCTTGCGGCGCAGTCGGCAAAGTTCATCGCCGAGGGTAACAAGGTCAAGGCTTCAATCAGACTCAAAGGTCGTCAGCAGGCGCACCCCGAGATAGCGGTCAAGATTGTTGAGGATTATATCGCAATAGTGGGCGATTGCGCGATGGTTGAAAAGAAGCCGACGCAAGAGGGAAGAAACATTTATACAATCCTCGCTCCCGCGGCAAAGAAGTAAAAAATGTGAACCCCGATTTAGGGGAGTAAGCAAAAAAATAGAGGAGGCAGACCTATGCCAAAGCAAAAAACACATAGCGGCGCAAAGAAGCGTTTCCGCGTAACAGCAAACGGGCTTTACAAGAGAGGCCATTCTGCTCACAGCCACCTTCTGACGAAGAAGACAACTAAGAGAAAAAGAGACCTTCGTTCCATCGAATACGTGGACGAAACGAGAACGGACGAGCTTAAAAAGCTCCTGCCGTACAAATAAGGAGGTAGCCTTATGAGAATTAAGAGAGCGGTAAACGCAGTAAAGAAGCGCAGAAAGATAATGAAGCAGGCAAAGGGATACTATGCTGCCAAGCATACCCTTTACCGTATAGCCAAGCAACAGCTCTTAAAGAGCGGACAGTACGCATACGTTGGCAGAAAGCAAAAGAAGCGTGATTTCAGAAAGCTTTGGATTACGCGTATCAACGCTGCCGCACGTATCAACGGTATGAGCTATTCAACGCTTATGCACGGTTTGAAGCTCGCTGGCATTGAACTTAACAGAAAGGTTCTCAGCGAGATTGCGATAAGCGACCCGAGCGCATTCACCGCACTTTGCGAGGACGCAAAGAAAGCACTTGCATAATATAAAACGCGCTTTATGCGCGTTTTTGCACTCATAGAAGCTGGGAGTCCCCGAGAATATTCATGCATTGCGTAAGGCAATAACTTGGGGTCCCCGCAAAACGTCCCTGTTTTGCGGGGTAAAAACTCGGGGTCCCCACAAACGTCCCTGTTTGTGGGGTAAATATGCGGAGCTTACGTGGAAACGTGGAAGTTATAACTTCGACACAAAACAGGTTGGTAAAAGAGGCGCGTTCACTCGCGCAAAGGAAGTTCCGTTTATCAACGGGACTGTTTTTGGTTGAAGGGATAAATCTTTTGCGGGATATGCCAAGGAGCGTACTCCCCGAATATGTATTTTCAACTGCGGATAGACTCGAAGAAGCAAAACAGATATTTGCCAATCGTGAGGGCGTTAGTATCTATCAGGTTTCAGACAGCGTTATTGAGAGTCTTGCCGATACGGCTACACCGTACGGAATTGCCGCAGTGTGCAAAATGCCAAAGACGGAGTTCGCCGAGCCACACGGCAACGCGTTGCTTCTTGACGGTGTTTCCGACCCCGGCAATATGGGTACAATATTGAGAACTGCGGCGGCTTGCGACTTTTGCGATATATATTTGCTTGACACGGTTGACGTGTACTCGCCAAAGGTGATACGCGCTACGCTCGGCGCACTGTTCAAGGTGCGCGTACACGAGGTAGACGAAGCGCAGGCGCTCGCGCTTGTGCGAAATACGAGTAGCGCGGCACTCGATATGGGCGGAAGAAATATGTTGCAGACAAAGGTCAAAGCTCCCGTGCTGTTCGTGGCGGGGAATGAGGCGCACGGCGTAAGACAGTGCTTAAAGGATGAGGTAAAGGAAGTGTATTCCTTGCCTATGAAAAATCAAATAGAATCATTGAACGTCGCAGTTGCAACTGCGGTGGCAATGTATCAAACGATATAGGAGTATAGTATGAGCGGACACAGTAAGTGGCATAATATTCAACAGAAGAAGGGTAAGACGGACGCGGCAAGAGCGAGCGTTTTCACCAAGATAGGCCGTGAATTGGCGGTCGCAGTCAAGGAAGGCGGTCCGGACCCCAACTCTAACAGCAAGCTTGCACAGGTTATCGCAAAGGCTAAGGACAACAATATGCCCAACGACAACATTATGCGTAGCATAAAGAAGGCAAGCGGCGAGCTTAACAGCATCAACTATGAAGAAATGGTATACGAGGGCTACGGCGTTGGCGGTACCGCGATTATCGTCGAAGCGCTTACGGACAACAAAAACCGTACGGCGGGCGACGTTCGTCACCTGTTCGACAAGTTCGGCGGTTCCATGGGTACGACTGGTTGCGTATCGTTTATGTTCAAGCGCAAGGGCGTTATCACTATATCCAAGGAAGATATAAGCGAGGACGACCTTATGCTGTACGCGCTTGACGCAGGTGCGGAAGATATCAATTCCGAGGATGAAGAGGTCTTTGAGGTATACACGGATACGTCGGCACTCGCAGAGGTTCGTAAGAGCCTTGAAGGTGCGGGCGTAAAAATTCTCTCTGCCGAAGCGGATATGATTCCAGACAACTACGTCACTCCCACGGAAGAACAGCAATCAAGCATAATCAAGATGATTGACAGACTTGAAGAGCTTGACGACGTGCAGAACGTATATCACAACGCAACTCTTACAATAGAGGAATAAGTTTTTTAGAATGTCAAAATTCTGTTGACATTTTTATAAGTCGGTGCTATACCATAAATGTGAAACCAATTTCACATTTATGTTGTGTGAGGCAGAATATGAAGAGCATATATCTTGACCACGCGGCGACAACGCCGCTTTCACAAACTGCATTTGAGGCTATGCTACCGTATTTTTCGGACACGTTTGGAAATGCAAACTCACAGCACGTGTACGGACGCGACGGCGCAAAAGCCGTATCGGGTGCAAGGCAGACTATTGCGGAGTGTATAGGCGCAAAGTCGAGCGAAGTATATTTTACGTCCTGCGGCACGGAAGCGGACAACTGGGCAGTGAAAGGCATTGCCGCACAGCTTGCGGACAAGGGAAAGCATATCATTACCTCGGTTATCGAGCATCCCGCTATATATACCACCTGCAAACAACTTGAAAAGTTCGGCTACGAAGTGACGTATCTTCCCGTTGATAGCGAGGGCTTTGTATCCGTCGAGGAGCTTGAAAAGGCAATCCGTCCGGATACCATTCTCGTAAGCATAATGTTTGCAAACAACGAGATAGGTACGGTTCAACCGATTAAGGAGCTTTGCGAGGTTGCGCACGCACACGGAGTGCTTTTCCACACTGATGCGGTTCAGGCGACGGGCGCTATAAAGTACGACGTCAAGGAACTTGGCGTAGATATGCTATCTATGTCGGCACACAAGTTCTACGGACCAAAGGGAATAGGCGTGCTGTATATCCGTAACGGTATGCGCATTGAAAAACTCATCACAGGCGGCGAGCAGGAAAGAGCGCACAGAGGCGGCACGACGAACGTACCCGCCGCAGTCGGTATGGCCGTTGCTTTGCGTGAGGCGATTGACAATCTTGAAAAGGATGCCGCATACGTTGGCGGCTTGCGCGACAGGTTTGTTGGCAAGGTGCTTGAAAGCGTTGACGAGATTTATTATAACGGCGCTAAGGACAC
>CAMWIB010000108.1 GCA_947174215.1 uncultured Clostridia bacterium | reverse complement strand
CTTATTGTGGTCTACCGCAGGCAGATAAACGCCGCGTTCGATACGGTCGCCCGCAAGCTCTTTGAGCTTTGCAAGTGGACGTTGAATACCGTCGTATATGCCTTCGATAAGTCCCGGCGCAAGCTCAACGGATAGCGGCTCGCCCGTAGACACGACTTCCTCACCGGGTCCGAGTCCACTCGTTTCCTCGTACACCTGAATAGAAGCCTTATCTCCTCTAAGCTCGATAACCTCGCCAATGAGCTTTTTATCGCTCACCTGCACTACGTCGAACATCTTGCTCTCCGCCATGCCTTCGGCGACGATAAGCGGTCCGGATACCTTTACGATTCTTCCATTTTCCATATCAGTCCTCACTGCCAAACAGCACGTCCGCGCCGATAGCCTTTTCCACGTTGGCATTTATGCCTTTCAGACCGAGGTGCATATTACCCTCGGCTGACGGAATCGGAACTATGACGGGATACGCGCGCGCTTTGTATCTCTTTATATACATCTCCGCCTGAATCGCAACCTTTTCGGTGACGAATATGACGGAATAATTTCTTGCTAAGGTATGCACGGTTTCACGCGCTTGAATCTCTCCTTCAACAGGAAAAACGTCAAGACCGATTGCCTTGAACGCAAGCACAGAATCCTTATCACCTACAACCGCGATTGCACCCTCACGCATAGATTTCACGCATCCTTTCTCTTATTTGACTTTGCTCCACGCCGTTCTTGATACCTGCAACTGCAAGCTTTGCGACTCTAATCTGCGTTATCTTCGTCAGATAGAATGCAACGATTGGCGCTACGCTGAACATATCGTCCTTCTTGTCCTTCCACACTTTGAGCGAAGCGTTATCCTGCTCCACCTCGAACGCCACGAGATTGCCGTCGTCAACAACCTTAGCGACAGTTTCTTCATACGGCGTACGCTTGCACTTCTCTTTTAGCGTTTCAGTGCCAAGCTCGTATATAGCGGGCAAGAAGTCAAGCTCGCCGCCCTCTATAAAGCCCTCTTCGAAATAAGCCTTTGAAAGTCCGAGTCGCTTGCACCTCATAAACGCACCGACGTTAAGTCCGTCCACCTTACGAACGAAATATTCGTACGCCGCCTTTCCCATTTTCTTCTTCGTTGAAAATACGTAGGCGTACGTGCATTTATCGACGATACAGTCAACCGCGTGCGGGGAAACCTTATCCAACTTTTTAAGCTCGGATATAGCCCTTACAAATTGCTCGGGAGCTTCGGGAGTTCCTTCTACGTCAAGCCAAGCCTTTATCTGCTCTACCTCGTAAAGTCCGTTCGGAGCGGTCACGGCTTTCTTACCCGTTATCTTGCTCTTGAACAAAGCTTTGAGGTTGAGAAAATCGTATTGCACCAAAAACGCGTCTAGGGCGCCGTCCACGTTGAACTCACGAAGAAATGCCGCCGCTTTTTCTTCCTCGCTCAAAAACAAGCTATCGAAGTCGCAATCAGTCACGGCAGTACCTGCGCCGAAGCCCATATCCAGTAACGCTCTGAAAGCGGCTTGTACCGTCGTACAGTCAAGCAACCTCGCAACCGACTGAACGGTAAACAGCGAGGCTTCCATGCTCTTGACTCTTGCGTTTTGATACATGAACTTGTCAGACATCAGCCGAATATTTCCTTTGCTATCTTCGTTTCAAGACTTTCGCGTAGCATCGCAATCTCAACGCCGAACGTGAGATTTTTGTCAACTCCGCCGCCGCTTATCACCAAGCCGTCAAACTCGCCGCATTCATCTGAAAGGGTGAGCTTTATATTCCTGCCTTTTGCAAACTCGGCAACGTCATCTTTTGTGAGAACGTCCTTCTGCCTTTTGCCGACGGTGACGGTATCTCCGTCCTCCGCCTCTTTAAGCATACCGACGAGCAGTTTCTTCATTGACGTATTGTCAAGTGCGACAAGCTTTTCAAGCGCGCTCTCAAATACACCGTCAAGAACCTTTTTCTTTGCGGCAAGTTGAAGTTTTTTTACGTCAATCTCCGCAACGGTCTTTGCGCGCGCCGCTATATCGTCAGCCGCTCTATCCGTTTCAAGCCTTGAATTATAATAATAATTCTTGCACTTCTCGGCGGCATCCGCGATAATCTCGTCCGCTTTTGCGCTCTGCTCCTCGATAAAGGAATTAGCTTTGATTTCCGCGTCGGAAATTATTTTTTGTACGATTGCTTCCTTACTCATAAATTATGCCGCCATACCCGTGACAGTCGGAATCATAACTGCAAGCAGTGATACGAGCAATGCGAAAATTGCGTACGTTTCAACCATAACGGTGAGAACGATTGACTTACCGAGTTCCTCGGGACGCTTTGCAAGCATAGCGATACCGCTGCAAGATACCTTTGACTGGTAAAGCGCAGAGATAAGACCTACGATAGCCATAGGCAAGCAAGCCGCAAACAGTGAAAGTCCCTCACCAATCGTAAGGGGCATAACGCCGCCAAACAGGTTTATCTTGACAAACACCAAGAAAGCAACGAGCAAGCCGTAGATGCCTTGTGTACCCGGCAGAAGCTGCATAACCAAGCATTTTGAGAACTTATCGGGGTCCTCACTTATAACACCTGCCGCGGCTTTACCTGCGATACCAACGCCGATTGCCGAACCCGTACCTGCCATACCTGCGGCAAGAGCCGCACCCAAAATGGCGATAAAGGTACCTATACTCATACCTACCATTTTTTCTACCTCCTCACATCGAGATAAGTGTATTTTGTATTTGTTCCATAGGGCATGAACACGTGTCCGCCGCCCTCGTAGAATTTCCCATAGAATTCGATATACTGCAATCTGCAATTATGCACGTACGCGCCAAGCGTGGAGATTGCGATGTTGAATACGTGACCGACAAGGAATATCGGTATGCAGATTATATATCCGATAGCCGCCAGATTTACAGGCAGGAAGCCTATAACGACCTGACATATCTGATTTACGACGAGCGCTACGACGCTACCCGAAAGTCCCAAGCCGAACAAACGCGCGTATGATAAAACGTCGGATATAATATTTACACCGTCATACAGCTTAGCAAAGCCTCCAAAGAATCCGAGTATCTTCTTTTTGCCCTTCTTGCCGCGTATACCCGAAAGCACGAGCAGGAACGCACCTACAAGCGCAAGCACCAAGCCGAGATATTTCACCCAAGCAAGACCCTTTGCAAACAGCAGTCCTACGACGAGAATTGCAATACCCGCAAATATCAGATACCACGTTCCCACTTCTGAGAGCGCGTCCATAACCTTGCCCTTGCGGATAAGGTTGATTGCGTTGAGCAACATACCCACAACCAAATGCAGGAAGCCCAAGCCAAACGAAATACCAAGCATTATAATTGGCGAATTGCCTTCAAGCGGATTGAGTAATTGTAGCTTTTCAAGGAATGTTCCGTCAATAGACAGACCAAACCAGCCGCCGAAGATAACGCCCCAGATAAACGTGCTTATACCGCCCATACCAACGATAAGAAGCAATCTGCCCTTACCGGGAACGGGCTTTTTGATAAAGTATGCCGCAAAACCGCCGATTGCAAGCAACAGACCGTACGCTGCGTCCGCCACCATCATTCCGAAGAACAGGAAGTAGAAGAACGTCATAATCGGGTTCGGGTCGATGTCCTTGCGGTAGTTCGGCACACTGTACATATTCGTGACGTCCTGATACGGCTCAACTATGCGCGAGTTCTGCACGTACGTCGGCACAACCTCGTCCTCGTCAGGCTCTCTGAATTCATAGACGACCGTATCCGACGTATTGTCCAGCGTTTCCTTTAATTTTTCTTCAAACTCGGCGGGATACCATGCTTCGAGTACGAAGCTCTCCTTCGTCGTCGCAAAGCCGTCAAGCGCGGAATTCGTTGCTATTCTTACAAGATAATTGTCATAAAGAATTTTGAGGTCTGCTACCGCCGTTTCCTTGGCAATCGCACGCGTCGTAAGCTCAATAGACTCCTCTTCGAGTGCCTTTATCTGCGCGCGCAATTCTTCGATAATCTGTGACGGCGTGCTATCGCTTTCTGAGGTCTGACGCACGAAGTCAACCGATTGCAAAAACGCCGTAAGCTTTTCTGCATCCTGCGCATGCGCTATCGCCGCAAACGGCTGTGCCTTAGCACTGTCACCGCAAAGCTCTATGCTTATAAGCTCGTTCTCCTGCGCAAAATTCAGAAGCTCCTGCGTATTCTGCGAGGGAACCGTACCCAAAACCACCGTCGTCTTTTGAGTGTCAGTATAATAGGAGTACGGTTGTTCAAGGGACAAATACTGCTCGTGGTTTTCAATCTCACTTTGCAGTTTTACCTTCGTCGCGGCTATTTCCTTTTGTCTTGTGGAAAACTCTTCAAGGTCTGAAACGTTCGCCATAATTTCGACCTCGCGGGAGCCAACCTCCATAAACTCGTCGTAACCAATAGTTGCGATTGAGTTTACAGACGGCGTTTTCAATTTATTATAAATGTATGGTTCATCCGTTTTTGCGGTCTTCTTTGCAAGTGCCGCCGCAATGCGCTTTTGTCCCTTCAAAAAGTCAAACGCAAATCTTATTCTTGAAATGTTTACGTTCAGTTTTTCCGTTGAAGCGGAATTGTCAAGTCGCGCGGTATCCTCTATATCGCGCGTCTTACAAATCTCCACGTTCTTCGTCTTGTGGAGAGCTTCAAACAGTTTTTCCCTGTCCTCGCGGTGCCCTATAAGCACCAACTTTTTCATTTCAACAATCATTCTATTTCGTCAGCTTTTATATTCGCCGT
>CAMWIB010000107.1 GCA_947174215.1 uncultured Clostridia bacterium | reverse complement strand
GTAAGATTATCAACAACGTAAGCTCCTCGGTTCAAAGCGGAAATGAAAAGACGAGCGGTCTTGGCGGCGCAATCGCAACCACTCCGACGGACGGCAACACGAATGCGTTTATCGAAGTGAAGAGCGGCGTTATTGCGTACAACTCCGCAGTCAGCGGCGGCGCAATCTACGTACATCAGGCGACGCTCAATATTCAGAAGGGTTCGCTTACAAACAACACCGCAAAGAACAACGGCGGCGCAATCAGCGCAGTAAGCCGCGGAAAGGTTACCATTCAGAATACCGAAATCAAGGCAAATGAAGCGGCAAACGGCGGCGGCATAAGCGTATTGTCCGAAGCGGACGTGACTGTGAACGGCGGTAGCCTTACGCAGAACGTTGCAATTTCGGGCGGTGCAAATCTTATTTCTTCACGCGGCGGCGCAATGTATATGGAGGGCGGCAATGCCAAGCTTATCGGCGTAACCGTTTCCAACAACGCGTCCTACGGTAGCGGCGGTGCGTTCGCACTTCAAGGCTCTTCACCGAAGCTCAATATTGAGAAGGGTGCAATTACGAGCAATAACGCTACTGTAAACGGCGGCGTAACGCACATTATAAGCGGCGAGGTTATCGTAAAAGACGTAGATACACTCAAAGACAATGGCACTAACGGCTTCAATATTTCAACAAACGGCAAAGTCACGTTTGACAACGTAAAAGCTGCCAATAACGGTACGGACGTCGTACTTGGCGCAACTGCCGGTACGAGATTCAGCGTAAAGGGCAAGGTCGAAGTTGCACACGTTTCTTTGGCAAAGGATAAGTCGATTACCGTTGTCGGCGAGCTTGCAGATGGAAGCAACATACACGTAGACAGCAGCGTTTCGGGTGCAGTTATTGCAACTGATTACAGCAACAACAATTCTCAAAACGGATTTGCAGTAAATCCTTCTAAGTTCTTCAACGTGAACGGTGAAAAGTCCGTTATGCTTCTCAGCGACGGCAAGGTTAAGATTTGCGATGAGGCGGTAGAGTGGTCAGTTCAGTATGACTACGGCGAATTCGTTCAAGTTGTTCAAGTTGCAGATTACGGCGTAGCGTTTGAGTACGGCGAAAGAACGGTTACGGGCGTGAAGTTCGGGGACGAGGTTGTGTCAAGCGATACGTTTGCAACCGTATTGAGAAAAGATGCAAACGTTCTCGGCGACGTAGTTGCTCATAAGATTCAAAAGACGGTAGGTGCGGATGAACTTGCTTTCCATGTTTTCATATCTCCCGTGTCACTCGAATCCGAAGCATTCACGATTGCAGTGCAAGCTCAGTCAACTATGTTTAATGGTTTGGCAATTGAGCCGGATGTGGTTATCACTTCTGCAAATGAAGATTCGTTTACTCGGAATACGGACTACGTTCTCAGCTATAAGAACAACGTAAACGCAGGTACGGCTGAGGTGACGGTTAAGGGCTGTGGCAATTATGCAGGTGAAGTCGTAAGAACCTTTATTATCACGCGTAATGAGAATTTCAAATATGAAGTAAAGTGGGAACATTTTGAATACATTGATGTTCACAACAAATTTGATTGGGTAAAATATGATTCTCTGAGCGAGATTGAGTTTGTATACAATGGTCAGAACCAAAGCGGCGACATCCGTGCAAGCTTGGTACTCTTTAATGAAAGCGGCAATGACTTCGCAAACTACAAAGAGTACGTTTACGTTGACGGCTTTGGCGAAGACGAAGCGCTCAGAAGCAACGGATTGAAGCTCGTTATCGTATTCAAGGGTACGAGCAACGTCACTGAATTCACCAACGTTGATAAGGAATACGGATATAGTATAATCATCGAGGGCGAGTCCAATGCACAATTCAAGGAAGGCGTTGCTACTACTTATGACGTTGAAATGCGTGCGGCTCAGTTGGATATAACCGCAAGCGACTTCGCAGACGGTGCGGCAAACGGACTCTGGCAGTTGACGTTTGGTGAGAATGCGGTAAGTCTTTTGAATGGCGCGGACATCAAATATTTTGAGAACGGCGAAATCAAGGACGGAAAAGCAGAGCTTACGGACGCATATGCGTACTACCGTGGAAATAACGCGTTGAAGCTTGAATTGAACGGCAACTTCGCAATGACCGGTAAGAAGCTTGCAACACTTCAATCATACTTGAACGGCGCAACGATATCGTATTCTCCAAGCGAGGTTGTAGACGCGATGTACGGCGCGGTGAAGGAAGTGAAGACCACCGCTACCATCTCCTTTGGTGACAACTACACCGTTGCAGAGGGTACGGGAACAATCACACTTGAAAAGACATGGTACGTCGTTACGGCAGTCAACGATGTGCTTACGACTGATAGCAAAGAGCCAAGCAACTGGACTTATGGCGACAAGAACTTTATGTCAACAAAATTTGCGTACAGTCCTCAGTACGGTAACGATGTGGTCTATACGTTTGTTGATAGCCTTGGCGCAACCGTTGACAGATTCGCAGTCGTTTTCGATGAGAACGGAATGACATTCTATAACGTCAACGCAGACGGAAGCATCGATAAGGCAAGTGTTTGCGCTCGCATAAATAGCTTCTATGATTATCTGTACAGCTTGCCTGTTGGTGAATACTCGCTTGCTGTTACAGTCCCAATGTTTGCATCAACCAACGATTTCGGCGTCGTATACAGTGAAACTACGAAGAGCATAGCGCTTAGCGTTGCCGCCGCGTCACTTACCGTTGCAAGCGACGAGTCTGTAAGCTGGAACAACGGCGTCAAGTATGCGATTCCGTCAAAGGCAGTATCCTACAACGGACAGAAGAACAATACGCCTAAGATTTCACTCGTTTACAACGGTATCACGCTTGTTGAGGGCGTTGACTACTTGCTTACGAGCAATAACGTAGACGTAACCTTGGACGCGGACCTCACTGTTGAGGGTATCGGCAACTTTGAGGGTAAGATAACTCTTGAAGGCGAGTTTGAGATTATGCGTGCAAGCAACTACTGGGTGGACAGCCCGAGCCTTCCGTCTTGGAAGTACGGCGACTATGATACGGAAGTCAACGCAATCATAGCAACCCCCGCATATCTCGACGCAAACGGAACTGCACTTTACTTCAAGGTGACGACCGACGAGAACGGCAGAAATGTTTGCGAGAATTTGGACAACTTTACGCCGAGTGATGCGGTAGCGATTGAAAGTTTGAAAGCACTCAACGTCGGTACGTACTATTTGTGGGCGGGTGTTGAAGGTTCTAAGAACTACAACGAACTGCTTCCCAACCGTATCAAGTTCCAAGTTTTGCAAAATGCAAATAGCTGGAACGAGTCGATAAGATTGCAAAGCTGGGTTGAAGGCAAATTCAACGTTGATGAGAACTTGCCAAAGGCTGACCCGCGCTGGGGTGAAGCGGTTTACGAAATCACCGATTTGGACGGAAAGGTTTACTACAATTCCGCAACGGGTCTTAACAATCTGGCAAAGGCTAAGGTTGGCAACTACAAGCTCACCGTAAAGGTTATCGGCAGTGCAAACTATCTTGAACTTACAGATTCACTCGTGTTTGAAATCTTTGAGAAGCCGGGCTTGCCTTGGTGGGCAATACTCCTCATCGTAATTGGCGCGCTTGGTATCGTAGCAGGTGTTCTGTACGTTCTCCATGAGAAAGGCGTACTGCAAATGCTCACTGGCAAGGCTATCATCGCAATGCGTACGAAGGCAACCATTGACGCAACCATTGCGGCTGTAAGAGCAAGCAAGCTCGCAGAGGCTTCCAAGAAGTCGATAGCGGCGGCAGAGGAACGCGACAGACTCGAACAAGAGCAGGCTGAAAAGCAAGCTGAGCAAGAGCAAGTCGAGCAAGAGTAATCAAGGTACACGGCCAAGGAGGCAACGCCGCCTTGGCTGACATAAACAAGAAATAATAAAGGAGATTATAATTATGTCTAAGAAAAATGCAATAGCAAAAGAGATTCATGCTCTTGAAGAGGAAATCAGACTTTTGGAAATCAAGCGCTCCCGTTCACAAGCGTCTTTGATTGAAGCGCTTATCAGCCGCGGTACGCCTGATGAGACGGATATGCAGTTTTTCCGTACGTTCACTGCCGATATCGAAATCAAGCGTGAGCAACTTCAAAAGTTGACGAAACAGCTTGAAGGACTTGTGTAATTAGCTTAGCAATAGCGAATGCGCGTTTGATGACATATTTGCGTTTGACGTGCAGATTATAATTGTGAGGGCGGCGTAATTCCGTTCGTCTGAGTTGCTACATTAAGCAAAAGTAAAGCGAGGGCAAGCAGTGCAAGGCACGGCTTGCCCTTAATCGCCTTTTATGGAGTGTTTATGATTGACATTGAAACTTGGTTGAAATCCTTTACGGCTAAGGTTGAACAGACCTTTCATGGGCGCGTATGGTTTATCGGCTTGCAGGGTAGCTACGGAAGAGGTGAGGCGACAGATTCGAGCGATATAGACGTAGTCGTCATTCTTGACAAGCTCGACTCCCGTGACCTGATAGCATATCGCAATTTGATTGATACGCTTCCTAACAGAGATTTGATTTGCGGCTTTATATCGGGCAAGGACGAGCTTCTTAATTGGGAAGCTTCGGACTTGTTTCAGTTCTATTTTGATACCACGCCGATAAAAGGTTCTCTTGACGTTCTGCTTGAAAAGATTGACAAAGACGCAATACAGCGCGCTATCCGTATCGGCGCGTGCAACATTTACCACACCTGCGTTCACAACTTAATTCACGAGAAGTCAGAGAATATTCTTCGCTCGCTCTATAAG
>CAMWIB010000106.1 GCA_947174215.1 uncultured Clostridia bacterium | reverse complement strand
GAGGGGACTCGAACCCCTGGCCTATGCGTTGCGAACGCATCGCTCTACCAACTGAGCCACGCCCCCACAAATTGATAATTATGAACTCGATTTAAGTTCTTTGTTATATTACAACATTTTTGCGTAGCAAACAAGCGTTTTGAGCAATTTTATAAAATCTATTTTTCAAACTGCGATTTATAAGCATAAATATCCACCTATTATGCCATTCGCAGACCGAATTCGACAAAGTTTATTGTCAATTCGCTATATTATCGTGATTCGTTATCCGTTAGATTATCATTGCCGATATTGTCGCTTGAAGTCGAACAGTGGCATGAATGTCCATCTTTACAGCCCTTTGCGTACGGACATCCGCAACACTCCGAGCCGAGCGACGGCTTGCCTTTGAGCTTACGTACTACCATCGTGACTGCAACCGCGACAACAATCAAAACTGCCGCTATAATCGTTATAATTTCAAATGCTCCCATATGCAATATCCTTATAATACTCCATTCCGCTCCGACAGATATTTTCTATCGGAGCAGAACGATTTAAGTTGATTACGCTTTCTTATTCCTACGCAGGAAGTTGAACTTTTCAAAGAAAGCCTTTACGTCTATTATGCCCTTGTTGTTAAGCACGATAAGCGTTATCACGCCACCCCACAGTACGAGGAAGATAAACAGAGTCCACCACCACGAGCCTATGAGATATATCATCATCGATACGACGTAAGAGGTTACAATCCAGAACAACAGCGTCATACGGAATGACTTCTTTGACGGCGATTCCGCTTTTGCCGTAGCAACTGCCGCAAAGCACGGTATCGTGAGCATATTGAATGCTATAAACGCAATCAGTCCGGGGATACCAATACCTGTCGCACCGATGAGCGCTTCAATCGCGTCCACTCCGCCGAGCGCTTCGTCTGCAATAAATCCGCTTACCACGCAGGAAGCGAGCGTTCCAAACGTAGCGATGACGTTTTCCTTTGCGATAAGTCCCGTAAGCGCGGCTACCGCGAATACCCATCCGAACGCACCGCACTGACTGCCGAAGCCAATGGGCGTAAACAGCGGCTGTATGAGCTGTCCGAGGCTTGCGAGGATACTTCCGTTCATCTCCTCGTCGGGCAGATAGTGCCAGCTCCACGAGAAGTGACTGAAAAACCATATTACGATAGTAGACACGAGTATTATCGTAAACGCCTTTTTAATGAAGTGTTTGAGCTTATCCCATAGGTGAAGCATCAGGTTTTTGAACTGCGGCGCGTGATAGGACGGTAGCTCCATAATGAACGGCGGCACCTCGCCCCTCATAGTCGTATTGCGCATAAGCAGCACCGCACAGATAGCCACGACTATGCCAAGCACGTACATACTGTACGTAATTATATCCGCATTGCTTATGTTGGCAAGGCTAAGTATACCGCCCGCAACCGCCGTCAGAATGGGTAGCTTAGCTCCGCAGCTGAAAAACGGAATTACTCTGAGCGTTGCGGTGCGTTCGTTCTGGTCGGCAAGCGTACGCGTATTTATCATTGCAGGCACCGAACAGCCGAAGCCCATAATCATAGGCATAAACGCTCTGCCCGACAAACCGAACTTTCTGAAAATCCTATCCAATATGAACGCTACGCGCGCCATATATCCGCTGTCTTCGAGTATGGAGAAGAACAAGAACAACAGCAATATCTGCGGCAGGAAGCTAAGCACTGCGAAGAGTCCGCCCAAAATACCGTCGCATATGAAGCCCGTAGCCCACTCTGCGACAGCTCCGCCTTCCATTGCTCCGCGAATTGCGTCCGTCAGAGAATCGGTTGCAAGCCCGAGTATGCCTTGTAGTAATACGCCGGGCGAGTTTATTCCGCCCTCGCCGAATAAGCCTTCCGCAACTGTACCTTCCAACGATACCCAGTCCTCGGGCAGTCCGTAGCCGATAAAGAGGAAGTTTTCCGAGAACGTAAGGTGGAATATTGCAAACAGTATGAGCAAGAAAATCGGAATACCCCATATCTTGTGAGTAAGCACTCTGTCAGCCTTATCTGAGCGCGTAAGCCTTTCGCCCTCGCTTTTCTTATTCTTTACGACAACCGTAGAAAAGTTCTTTGAAATATGCTTATATCTGCTATCCGCAACGATAGCCTCAAAGTCGCTTCCAAACGTATCGTCCTCAAAGGTCTGCTTAAACTCCTCAACCATCTTAGCGGAATCGGGGTGCATTCCCACTTCTATTTCGTCAAGCTCCACGAGCTTTATTGCGTGGAAGAGCGAGTTTTCAACCTTCTGTCCTTCAAGCGCAATCTTGCAATCGCGTATCAGGTGCATAAGCTCGGTGCCTGCAAGCACGGTTGAACCATCTCTTCCCTGCTTGCTCGCCTCGTATGCGCGTTGCATAAGCTCGTCAAGTCCGCTCTCTTTAAGCGCGGAGATTGCCACAACGGGTAGGCCTATCTTTTCTTCAAGCTTGACGGGGTCTACCTTGTCGCCGTTCTTCTCTACCGCGTCCATCATATTAAGTGCGACGACGATAGGCACGTCGATTTCCATAATTTGCGTAGTAAGATACAGGTTGCGCTCCAAGTTGGTCGCGTCGATGATGTTTATAATGCAGTCAGGCTTCTCGTCAAGTATGTAGTTCCTCGATATGACCTCTTCGGGAGTGTACGGTGAAAGCGAATATATACCGGGCAAGTCTACTATTGAAATAGGCTCCTCGCACTTCTTATAAACGCCTTCCTTCTTATCAACCGTTACGCCCGGCCAGTTGCCTACGTGCGCGGTTGAGCCTGTAAGACTGTTGAAAAGCGTAGTCTTTCCGCAGTTCGGATTGCCCGCAAGTGCAAATTTTTTCATACTCAGTCCTCCTTTGCGCCCTTAGCTCTATTTTTGAAAAAGCCAAACTTTTTCTGTTTCTTCTCTTCCTTGCCATCAATGAGTTTACGCTCCTCTTCCTCGGAACACTCGCAGGTTACTGCCTGCGCTTCCGTGTTTCTTAGAGTCAGCTCGTATCCACGCATAGTCACCTCGATTGGGTCGCCGAGCGGCGCTTTCTTCCTGAGTACGACTTCCGCGCCGGGAGTCACACCCATATCGAAAAGCCTACGCCTTATCTTGCCGTCGCCGCCGACAGCAGTGATAACGCCCGACTGTCCGATAATAAATTCGTCAAGTGTTTTTTTCATATATCCTCCTTTATGCTACGAGTATTTTTGTTGCAAGATTTCTGTCAAGAGCAAGTCGGCCGTCCTTTATCATACAGATAGTACTGCCTCCGCTCTGCGATACGATTGTGATATTGGACGACAACGTTATACCAAGGCTTTCAAGATGCTTCTTGGTTTTATCGTCCGTAAGAATCTTTACTATTCTCAATTCTCTGCCTATCGGCGCAACAATAAGCGGCATAATACCTCCTGTCACACATCACTATATTCGGATAATGTGAAATTTATTTCATATTTTGCAGATAAATAATATCACCGAATTTTTTTACAGTCAAACGTTTTGAGTAAAAATGTGAAAAATTTTTCATATTTTGTAAATCATACATTTTTACTGCTAATTTTGTTTCTTGCAATATTTGTGAAATGGCATTATAATTGATTTATAACGATATAAACGCGTACGTATCGTATTTGCGAGTCGAAGTATTTGCAGGCTTGAAACCGCGTATGAATTCCATTTTATACGCATATGCGGAATACACGTTGTACAAATACACGCGGATATTGCGATACGGATTTTAAGGTAGCATTATGGAAAGAGAAGTGCGCGAGCCGAAGCAGGAGCGCTCAATCGAAAAAAAGAACAAGATTTTGAAAGCTGGCTACGAGCTTTTTTCAAACGTGGGCTATTACAACACCAACACCGCGCAGATAGCAAAACAGGCTGGCGTTTCCACGGGCATCGTGTACGGCTATTTCAAGGATAAGCGCGACATCTTGCTTGACGTGCTTGCGCTATACGTCGAGCAGGCATTCTCCCCCGTGCTTGAACTTATAGACAGGCTCGAAGCGCCTATAAACTATTACGTTCTTGCAAAAGACGTGCTTGACAGCGCGATTACGATACACCGTAACAACGCCAAAATACACGAAGCGCTCCACTCTATGTCCCATTGCGACGAAGCGGTAAACGATAGGTTTATAGAGCTTGAAGACAAAATAACCCTTCAAATTTCCAATAAGCTCGCCGCCTTTGGTGCAGACTCGCCGAACCTCACCGAGAGAGTCCACTTCGCTATGGACGTCGTGCAGTCCTTCGCACACGAATACATATTTGACAACCACACCTACATCGATTACGATGCAATGCGCACTATCGTGGAAAACACGCTCGTCGCACTATTTATATAAGCTATGTTCACACAAAAAGCACTTGACTTTCTATATTTCAATCATAAGCACAACTCCAAGCAGTGGTATCAGGAGCATAAGGACGACTACAAAAAATATTTAGTCGAGCCGTTTTGCGAGCTTGTCAAGGCACTCACGCCCACAATGCTATCCATCGACGAACACTTTATCGTCGAGCCGAAGGTAGACAGAACTATTTCGCGTATATATAGGGATATGCGCTACGCCTCTGACGGTTATCTCTACCGTGACAGAATGTGGTGTTCCTTCCTTCGTGATAAAAAGCTGTACAACGGTCTACCGGGATACTTCTTCGAGATTTCGCCCTACTCCTTCCGCTACGGCTGCGGCTACTATCAGGCGGACGGTCAGTCAGTGAAAAACTTCCGTCAGCTCATACTCGACGGCTCGCCCGAGTTCAAAGCGGCGTTTGATTGCTACACCAATCAGGACTTATTC
>CAMWIB010000105.1 GCA_947174215.1 uncultured Clostridia bacterium | reverse complement strand
TAATAATTCCTTGTCAAGATAGGTATTTTATACGTTTTGTCAAATTATGATTTGCACGGTCAATGCAGTGATTTTGTCGGGTTTGCGTTTACATTTTTGCGAGGTGCGTTTATAATGAGAGTATGCTTGAACTTTTAGCCCCTGTCGGAGATATGTCATGCTTTGACGCCGCAATAAACTGCGGCGCAGATGCCGTGTACCTTGGTTTATCCGATTTCAACGCGAGAAGAAAAGCGGAGAACTTTACTGCGGACAGTCTGCGCTCGTGCGTGAGGAAGGCGCATTTTTACGGTGTAAAGGTCTATATAACCGTAAACACGCTTGTGAAAGACAGTGAGATTTCCTCACTGCTGTCAACGGTCAGGGCGGCGGTTGAGGCTAAGGCGGACGCGTTCATAGTTCAGGATTTGGGCGTGGCAACGCTTCTCAAACGCGCGTTCCCAAATATCGTATTACACGCAAGCACACAACTTGGAGTGCATAATCTCTACGGCGCGTTGCAAGCGGAGAAGTTCGGATTTACGCGCGTGGTGCTATCACGCGAAACGAAGCTTGCGGATATCCGCGAAATTCGGCGCAATACTAATCTGGAAATAGAATACTTTGTACAGGGCGCGCTGTGCGTAGCGTTCAGCGGCAACTGCTATCTCAGTGCGGCGGAACGTGGGGCGAGCGGAAACAGAGGTCTTTGCAGACAGCTATGCAGGCTTCCATATACCGCAAAGATAGACGGATATACCAAGTCGGGATATATGCTCAGCGCAAGGGACTTATGCCTTGCGGACAGCTTGCGCGAGCTTAAAGATGCGGGCGTTACGTCATTCAAGATAGAAGGGCGTATGCGCAGAGAGGGTTACGTTGCGCGAGCGGTCAGCGTATACCGTGGGCTACTCGACGGCTTGGAGAGCGGCGCAAAGCTTACAAAAGATGACAGGGAAAGGTTGCAACTTGCGTACAGCAGAGGCGACTCTTATCTTGAAAGGGCGTATCTCGACAATGGAACGCCGTCAGTTATAGACCGCGTATACAACAACCATACGGGTATTTCAGTGGGCGAGGTCAAGGACGTCAAGCCGTTCAAGTCGGATTTGTACAAAGTGACTTTGTTTTCATCGCGGACTTTGAACGTAGGTGACGGCTTAAAGTTCTTCGATAAGGATAATAAGGAAGTCGCAAGCGTAGGCTTGGGCGACGTAAAGCCGCTTGGAAAGGATACGTATTCGTTTGTGACGAAATCACGCTTGCAGGCAGGGTGGAAGACTCGCCTTATTTCATCGGAGATACAGGAAAAGGAATTGCAGGCGACCAAGCGAGAAGTATACATCGATTTGGAGATAGAGGCGCAAGTGGGCAAGCCGCTTAGCATAACCGCGTGCTGTGACGTTGACGGAAAAAGGGTGACGGTAAGCGAGTGCGGCGGCGTATGCGAAAGAGCAAAGACTTCTCCAACGAGTGATGACGATATACGCGCACAGGCGGTGAAAACGTCAAACAGCGGGTTTACCGTGCGGAATTGTAGCGTTAAAACCGACGTTGTGTTCATTCCTAAGTCTGCAATAAACGCCTTGCGCAGAAGCGTGCTTGATAGATTGTGCGAGGAAGTTGTCGCAAAAAGAGAAGCGCACTGCGCGCGGGTTGACGAGCTTGCGATAAGGCGTATACAAGAAGAAAGCGTCGCAGATTGCGCTGATAATATCGGCTTGCGCTTTATTCATAGCGACGACGATATGAAAGACGTAAAGCAGGGCGAAAAACTCGTGCTTTGTCCGAGCGAGTACACCGTGCGCGAGGTTGAGCGTATGTTGAGCAATCTCGGCGTAAGCGCAAAGGATATTGCCTTGCAGTTGCCAATCATTGCAAACGGAAAGGATATAGTGGTAATTGAAAAGCTACTTGCTTCAATGCCCGACGTGCGTACGCTGGTGAGTGAAAATATATACGGTTTTAAGTTTGCGGGTGACGGATATGAAGTGATTTCGGGCGCAGGACATAACGTACTCAATAGATATGCCGTAAGTGCTTGCAGAAAATTCGGTGCGGCGGCGGTTCTTCCGTCCATTGAGCGAGAGGAATGTATATCGTCAAACGAGTTACCACTTATGACCTTCGCGCACTGTCCGTATAAGACGGTGTACGGGAACGACTGCGCACACTGTTCGTATAAGCAGGGTATGGAACTTTTGCGAGATGGGCGCAGGTATGCCGTTCGCCGTACACGCATATCCCAGTGCTATTTCGGAATTTATCCGCTTTGATAGAATGAGTGCAAACATTTGAAATAAGCAAAGATATAATTTTGCTGTACAAAATCAAATGAGTGTGCTATTATGTACTAAACCACTTCAAAAGGAGATAAAACTATGGCGAGAGTAATCAGTGACGAGTGCATCCAGTGCGGTGCTTGCGCAGATACCTGCCCCGTGGGTGCTATTGCAGAGGGTGACGGCAAATACGTCGTTGACGCAGACCAATGCATTGACTGCGGTGCGTGCGAGGACGGCTGCCCGGTAAGCGCAATTTCCGAAGCATAAGGAACAAACAATCTAAAAGAGAAAGACACTCTTATGAGTGTCTTTTCTTTTTTAGCATTAAATGTGTTTTGTTACGATACGTTTGCTTATAACGTTTAGCTAAACTACACTGCGATATATGGTTTGTTTAAGATATATGCGGTTTATTTAATAATACTGTCTTAGCGGCAATACAACGTTTGCAAATCACGATTCTTTTTCAGGCTTTAAGAAGAGTACGCCGCGGGTATGCACGTCAGCGTATGAAAAGGTTTTAAGCTCGCCGCTGTCAAGGCGTACTGAGAATACCGCAGGGAAAACGGCAGTCACCTCGCCGTGGCACAACGTGCTTTTGCCTCTGCCGCTGTTTATCTTTATAAGCACGGGAATATTGAGCAGTTTCTTTACTCTTTCCTTGGTATTATCAAGGTTCTGACCGATTTCTCTCATAGCTCGATTATTGCCAATGTAAGAAATTTTATGCGCTGATTTTATTTTAATTTGTCATTGTTTTATTGATAAAGCTATTATATAATTAAGCTATGAAAATATTGAAAGGAAAAAATATTACGACTGAGATTATCGAGCAAGCACTAAATTTGGATTGGTCTTGTTATCCTCGTGAGTACTGGCTTACGCTCGATAAGTGTAAAGATTATTTTTCTGTAAATAACGATATTTACATAGCGCTCGTTGACGGTGATGAGCTTATTGGTTATATCAATTTTAGCCCTATTACAGATGAAGCTTATGATAAAATAAGGTCGGGAAGCTGTAATGATACTTGTCTTGATGGTGATGATATAGTACCATTTGACAAGCGAGGATTATATAACGGATATTTTTCCTCTATTGTGGTAAAATCGGAATATAGAAACAAAAATTATGCGGCTTTGCTTATGAATGAATTCTTCAAGCATTTGACCGAGCTTGCAGAAAAGGGGATTGTTTTCAGCCGAATCGTAGCGGACGTATTGAGCGACGGCGGAAGAAGGCTTTTAGAAAAATTTGGCATGACAAAAGTAAACGACCGTATAACGTACTCAAATATATACGAAGTACAACTTTTTCAAGACAATGCAAATTTAACAGGACAGGCAAAAGAACTTTCAGAAATATACAAAAGGATGAATATCAATGGATAAGTGGGATTTATTTATTTCTTATGCTCAGCCAAACAAGGATATAGCAAATTATGTCGTTGAAAAGATTGAAAAACGCGGATATAAGTGTTTTATTGCGCCGCGTGATATAACGCTTGGTAACGATTATGCAGGCGAGATTATCAAAGGCATAAGCAATTGTACCGCGGTATTGCTCGTGTATTCCGAACATTCGGATAGGTCGGGTTATGTTTTGCGAGAAGTCAATTCTGCTGTTTCAAGAAACAAAACGATTATCCCGTTGCGAATCGAGAATTTTGTTCCATCGGAGGCAATGGAGTTTTATCTTGGCGTTACACAATGGCTTGACGCTTATCCGCGAATTTTGGATGTGCATTTGGACGACATAATTTCTATTTTTACAAGCATTCAGAATAGAGAAAATCCTACGAAGAGTGCGCCGCAAGTAGTTGGTCCGGCATTGCTCGGATTGGACGCTCTGGCGAAAATCGGATATACGCCTGAAAAAGTCATAATGAAGGAAATCGAGCTTGATTATATCTGTATCCCGCAAAAGAAATTTATTATAGATGAGGAGATAGAAGGCACGTTTGATGATTGGATTACTTCCGCCATAGAATACGAGGCGGATACATCGGCATTGATGGTGTGCAATGATGAAATTGTAGGGTACTGTGACTTCTATCCTGTCAGTGATGAAGCATATCAAAGCCTAATCAGCGGAGAGAAAATCATCAGGGATAGCATGATTGAAATATATGACTTTGGCGGAACCTTCGACGCTTATATTGCGATGATAGCAATTACGCCTGAGTATGCGTCACAGAAAACATATATGATGTTTATCGACTGGATTTTTCAACACATGCTTGAATGGAAGAAGAGAGATATTCAGCTTAGAAATATTGGAATATCCGTTTATTCCGATATGTTAGAAAAATTCGTTGTAAGGTTGGGGTTTGAATTTAAGGGCTATAATCCTGCGAATGGCAAAATTTATGAAACTTCGACTGAAAAGCTATTCAAGAATGCTTACGTACAAAAGAGGTATGGGGATTTGTACGGTATAGAATGATATTATAATTTTTAGTATAGATATAACAAATATATAGGTTCATTAAATTGAAACGGCGCGTAAAGTGCCGTTTTAGTTTTAAGTTGCTTTATAGTTAAGATTATAGAAAGTGATATTGTGCAAAAATGAAATATGTTGTCTACAAAGATTTATAAGCATTTCGTGCATTTGCTTGATAAAATATTTC
>CAMWIB010000104.1 GCA_947174215.1 uncultured Clostridia bacterium | reverse complement strand
CCGACGGGAATTCACTTTGCCATTTTGACTTTCCTCCGGGCAACGTAATGATTAAAGCTGATAAGTTCTACGTCATAGATTGGATGACCGCCTGCAACGGTAGCGCCGCCGCAGACGTAGCAAGAACGTATCTCCTCTTGAACTACGGTGAATTGCTATACGCCAACCTCTTTGTAAAGCTGATTGCGCATATCGTTGAAAAGCATATCGGAAAAGTCTACTTACGCGAGTACAAAAAACTGACTGGCGTGTGCGACGAGCAAATAAACAAGAGGCTTCTTCCAATAGCCGCCGCAAGACTCATCGAGTGGATACCCAAAACCGAAAAGAAAAACCTTATTAAATTTATCAAAAAAGAATTGGCAAAATAAAAACTTCTGATATGCTTCAAAACAATTATACTAATTGAATCAAATTGATTTAATAACATTGCCATCATCGCTTTGTTTTACATCTCATCCTCTCCTCAATTTGTGCAATGAGGTCGGCAACCTTCTGCGCCTCGTCATCGAACTTGCGCTTCGACACGTAGCTACCGTCTGCAAGATTGCCGAGCTTGACCTTGTCGTTGCCTTTGAGCGCTTCTTCAAGCTGTTGATACAGCTCTGGTGAAATGTGTTGCTTCAAAAATTCCATTGATTTGCTCCTTTCCGCTCTTGTTTTTATAGGTGGTGTCTGCCACGGCGGCGACAGTTTATATGACGTGACGGTCGTAAATTTTTTGTGGGTTTTAAGGTCATCACTGGACAATTTTGTGTATAAAAAAAGACAGTCGTTTGACTGCCTTGTTTTATCTGAAAAAAGCTATCTTTTAGAGTGCTTCGTGATTAGGACAATTCTTGCAAATCTCTCGCCAATTCTCTGTTTCCATTACTTTTGACGGAACAAATTTTTCTGGTAAATCTCCTTCTGCAACCATTGTAATGTCATAGCATTCCTTTATGAATTTAACTTCGCTTCTAAGTAACGGACAAAACACTTGTCGTGTGGTATCTTGCATCCTTTTTGAAGTACTTTTTTCATGAATTACAAATGGAACTTGGTCTTTATGTGTGCGAAGATACTCTCGACGTGCCTCTTCTGGATGCTCTCTAAAATATTCTTTTTTCTCAAATAATTCTTGCATATGTTCCTCACTAAATATATCCATATTACTCCTCCTTTAAGTATACATGATTGATATTATTAGTTACCTCAATTCTTATTATCTCATACTTACTCTCTTTTGAACAAATAACTTCACTTTCTTTTTCATATATTGAAATATGACGTATACCTGTACCCTTAGACTGTGTAGGACAATGATAAATTACCATATTTCGCATACTGTACGAAGTATTATTCTTTGCAAAGCTATATGCCACAGCCTCTATATCTGACCAACTCGATGTTCCACCCATAGAAATAGAATTGCCTATTTGTAACTCTTGTAATTTGTCGAATGAAACAGCACAACCTCTATAAGTTTCCCCACCATTCCATCTCGGTGCTTTTTTGATATAGTTTTCAATATTATCTGACAACTCTTTAGCTATTGAAGGATTTGTAACCTCATCGCCACATTGATATGCTCTTACTAACGAATAACTATTATCTGTATAATTAACTGTTGCATTAACATACTTAATAGCAATGCTTTTTTCAACTCCTAATTCTTTCTCAACGAATGAATATAATTCATTACCACTCATATAAGGTAGCTGTCCTCTCGGCGGTAAATCATTATCCCATTCAGATTTAGCACGAGAATTGCTTTGATTTACAACAGACTCTTTCAGCGCACAATAATCATCGGTTTTATTGTATTTCAATTCTTGAAAATCCGCAAGGTTTTGCGGCATTTTATCTTCACCTACGATGTTTTTCCAACGCTGATACTGCCTATAATCTCGCACTGCATAGTGACTTTTCATATACTCTATACTGTCTTTTGGGGAACGCAACGCCTTTGAGAAGCTTGCCATATTCTTATACGGCATATCTTTGCCGAGCAACGCTTGCATATCATTCCAACGGCTTTGCTCCTCTACGGCCTGCCTGTTTAATCTTTGCAACTCCTGATATGCCTTCGCTTGCTCGACAGTGCGTTTGTCGCCATCAAACGGACGGTTGCTGAACTTGCGCTTTGCCTCGTTCTCTTCCTTGCTGTGCAATGCTTCAAAGTAAGCTCTGAACTCGCACCTGCAATTCGGGTGTATTATGTCATACCCATTTTTGAGCGGAGAGTTTACTCCGTCCCTGAGCGGCGGATAGCGTTTGTCATTTCCGCTCACACTGAATACCCTTCCGCGATACTGTGCGCATACGCTACACGTCACGGCGTTACCGATACACTCTACAAGGTCAGTGCCAAAGACCTTCGATATACGCAGATTCTCCGCATTTGCGCTTTCCGTCCTCGCAGAGCGACAAATCATTGAGGCATATAAAAAACCACCGGTTTAACCGGTGGTTTTGATTGCTATATCGAGATTACATCAAACAACATTTACTTTCTTGTGGTCGTACCAAAGAAACCGTTGTAAACCGACTTACTTTCGCTAACGGATACGAACGCTTTTTCATCCATCGAATTGATAATTGTTCTAAGCACTTTCAATCTATCGCTATCAGTTTCTATAAAAATCAAATACGTTTCAAAGTTGCTGTTTGCGCCTTTTGCAGTTAAAATCGTTTGACCAAAACCGTTGCCTATCAACGTTTTAACAAGGTCGTCATTCTTACTGCTTAAAACAATTTGTACGTGAATTTTCGTTTTAACAAACTTTTTAGAAAGAATTCCGCCGAGGAAAGTTCCGAGGGCAAAACCAAACGAGTATGCAAGCGCAAGTACAATGGTATCAACCACGGGGTTAGCGATGGCATAATCGAGTGCCGCCTTGACTATCATAAACCAAAAGAATGCTTCTATAAATCCAATAGGTGCGGCAAGTTGCGGCTTGTTCTTTACCGTGAAAACAGTTCTTATAGAAGCGAGGCTCATATCAACCGTTCTACCTATAACGACGATAAAAAATACTATCACCAAATCAAGTTGAGTTCCAAAAAACATAATACTACTCCCTTGAAATAAATATTTTTCTAATACGGCTATTATACATACAAGCTATAAAAAAGTAAAGAGAATAGATTGCCGTTCTAACCCTCATATTTCTTACCATTCGAATTTAATTTGTACCGATTTTTCATTAGAAATTATAATCAAACCCCACAAACAGGGACGTTTGTGGGGACCCCAAAATAAGAACGCCCGCCGACGAGCGACGGACGTTACAGACGCTATTAGCGAGGTATCTTTTGCAAACGGTGTTTCTTACTTAAAGCAATTGCTTAATAAAGCAAACCTTACAGCAGAATGCAAATCACGCCGCCTCTGCCCTCGTTGACAATTCTGCCAAGGGTCTTGCGAAGCTTATGTTCCGCATCGCTGGGAACAGTTTGAAGCTTGTTGCTTATGCCGTCAGCGACGAGTGCGCTAAGCGGTCTTCCGAAGATGTTCGTGTCGAGAATAGACTGCTTGTCATTTTCGAAGTCCTGCAACATATTGTCCACGAAGTCCTTGCTCTGCTGTTCACTGCCGACGAGAGGACTCACCTCCGTTTCAACGTCAACCTTCATAATGTGCAGTGACGGCGCGTGGGCTTTGAGTTGTACGCCATACTGCTGACCTTGCCTCAAAAGCTTTGGCTCCTGCAATTCTATCTCGTCCATAGTCGGCAACACTATGCCGTAGCCGAACGCGTCAACCTGCTCCATAGCGGCGTTGATTCTTTCAATCTTCTCTCTGCCGCGGCAAAGCTTTTTGAGTTGAGAAAGCAAGTCGAAGTTGTCGCTGATGTCGATACCGCATTCCTCGCTTGCAACCTTGAAGAACACGCCGTCCTTTGGCATAATGTCAACCTGAACTCTACCCTTGCCTGCGTCGAGATTTATCGCAGACGGCTCGTCCCAATATTCTGCGGTCTTAAAGAATGAGTCGATACGCTCGTAGTCCTTCATCTTGCTGACGTCGTCGCCAACGCCCTTGACGATACCGATGAGTTCCTTCACCACGCTACTGTCGGCAGGAAGCGCCTGCACCCAGCGAGGAAGGTCAAAGTCGATGATATTGACGGCGAATTCCAAAAGGATAGTTTCCAAAATTTCCGTTATATCCTGCTCGCCGAGATTGACTGCGTTTTTGAGAAGGACGGGCGCGTCATACTTCTTTTCAAGCTCTTCTTTAAGCTGAATAGCGCTTGCCGCCTCGGGGCTTGCGACGTTAAGCACGATAGCAAACGGTTTGCCGCACTCCTTCAATTCTCTTATCACGCGCTCCTCGGCCTCAATATACTGCTCGCGCTGAATGTTTGAAAAACTGCCGTCCGTCGTTACGGCGAGGGCAATCGTGCTATGCTCCTTTATTACCTTCTGCGTACCGATTTCAGCCGCCTTGGAAAATGGAATTTGTTCCTCCGACCAAGGTGTAGAAACCATACGTTCCTTGCCGTCCTCTTCCGCGCCGAGCGCGCCTGCGACAAGATAGCCTACGCAATCGATAAGGCGCATATTGACAGCGAGGTTCTCGCTGACGGGAACGCGCACTGCCTCGTTTGGCACGAAGCGCGGTTGCGTCGTCATAATCGTCTTGCCGTCCGCAGACTGCGGAATCTCGTCGATTGCCCGACTTCTCTCGTCGGGATTCTCGATTCCGTCAATGACAAGCTGTTGCATCACCTGCTTTATAAGTGTAGACTTGCCCGTGCGCACAGGTCCGACGACTCCCACGTATATGTCACCGCCGGTGCGCGAAGCGATATCACGATAAAGCTCAAATTTATCCATAAACTCCTCCAACTCCGTTTGCTTAAATCTATGTATCGCTTGCGTGGTATATGACAAATGTCGAAAAGAAAAATCGCAAAAATCTGCATTTTTCGTTTTGAGCGTAATTACATTAAATAAAAATACGAT
>CAMWIB010000103.1 GCA_947174215.1 uncultured Clostridia bacterium | reverse complement strand
GTTTTATGCAATTTATAAACATTTATACACGATAATTATGTATAAAATCGTTTACAAAATTACTATCTCCGTTTTTGTATTCCGTTGACGAAGCGGCACGATTGGGCTATCATATTTGAAGTAAGAAGTAAAAGCGAATAGTGAAAAGTCTTGGGCTGAGTGAGCAGTACAGCGAAGATTTTCGGAAGAGATTTGGAAATCATAAGTAATAAATAATAAGCCAATAAATATCGCAGGAGTAAAACGGGAGTATTTATGACGTACAACGTAGTGTTTTTCTATGACTCAAATGATATAAACAAAGATGAGAAAATTTCTCTCTCGCAAAAAGTGCTTGCCGCTATCGGCGATAAATGCGGAAATAAATTTGAGCTTGCGCCCTATCCTCTCCCCGATATTACGTCAGGCGAAGTCAGCGCGTGTAAAGAAAACGCTGTATGCACGGCAAAGTCCGCTCACGCAATATTGTTTTTTACTTGCGCGCAACCATACCAAGCGACAACCGTAGATAGGCTTGCAAACTCGCTCGGGCTGTACGCTAAGACGAGCTGTACAACCGCATTTGCCACAAACGGTAGCAACCGCCGCTTTGCAATAGTGAGCGACACTGCGGGTGGCATAGCCGAAAGCGGTTTTAGAAACAACCAGACTTTTGGCAGAGAGGCATACGACGTTGTGAGTTACAGCGAGCTTGAAATCGAGCGCGTGGCGCGCATAGCCTACGAGCTTGCCGAGAATAGCCGCCGCCACGTTACCCTCGTCGATATGGCAAATAAGCTTACCACTTCAAAGCTGTGGCGTAAAATAGTGACTGACATAAACGAGGACTATCCCTACGTATCCGTAAATATGCTCACGGCAAATTATGCCATAAATCAACTACTCAAAAACCCGTCGCAGTTTGACATAATTTTGACTCCTTCAATGCTCGCGGATATATTAAGTAGCGTTTGTAAAGAAGCAGAAGGTACAGAAGTCTGCGCTTTTAACACATATGATAATGCAATTATATCACAGGCTAACGGCGGTACTGCGCTTACTGCATACCTCGGCGAAACAACCCTCGGAATGTACGGAGTAAACGCTCAATCTCAAAACCCGATATTTGGTATTATGCTTTCAATATCGATGATGCTACGCCACTCTCTCGATATGTGCGACGCCGCAAATTCAGTAGAAAGCGCAGTAGAAAAACTGCTGAGCGAGAACTCTGCTACACTTGAAATATACAAAAATCAAATTATCTCAATTCTAAAAAAATAATTACAAAATTGCTGACATACATAACCCTGCGAAAAATCGCAGGGTTTTTACGTTATAAACTCTTTTTATTATAGTAATATACCGTTTAGTAGTTTTTTATCTGGACTTAACCGTTGTTTTGCTTTTTACAAGAACCGAATTAGTTAATCTTGCTTTCGATATATTCGACAACGCTTGCAACTGTGGAGAATTTGCGCATATCCTCGTCGTCAACGATAATGCCCCACTCCTCTTCGACGGTCATGAGCATTTCCACGACGTCAAGGCTGTCCGCGCCGATATCCTCAATAATTCTGCTGTCCGCCGTAACCTTGTTTACGTCAAGACACATCTGCTCTGCGATAAGCTCTCTAACTCTATCCAATACCATTTTGTCACCTCATAGCTGTTGTTATAGTTTGTTATTTAGAAGGTTTGCCGTAAAGACTTTCATCTCAGATTCGTATAAGGCAAGCCCGTAAATCTCATCTTCCTTTGGAATGAAACAGTTTAACCGTTCCAATTATTCTGGTACATTTATTCCACTGCGGAAGGGTCCATTTCATACGCAAGGATGTTTTGCTCCTCGGCGCACACGCAAGCGTGATAGTCGCCGTATACGGGGAAATGCTCGAAGTGCGCGTCGCTTGGAATATCCTCCCTTATCGCGGAAATACCTTCGCCCGTAAACTTGACGTAGCTCTCACGCTCAGTCCACTCCGCGAAAAAATCTTCCTCGCTGTCCGCTTCAATAAACGGAAACTTTGAATAATCGACCTCGCGTATCTTTTCTATATCCACACCGATAGGCGCGTGCGATATTCCGAGCATCACAACTCCGTGCGAGTGCGACAGGTTGAAGTGCGCCATATCCGTATCAAAGCGCGGCTTCTTTCCCTCCTCGCGTATAATCTCCACACGCTTTGGAAGCTCCTCGTTTCCTATTATGTCACGGTAATGAGCGTAGCAGTGCTTCACGAATTTATCGCTGTCCACCTCGCCCCTTGCGAAAAAGAGTACCATATTTTTCTCTCCCCGTCAATGCTTTACGCCATGTCCCATACGCCCGTAGGTGCTGTTAAGGTCAAGGAAGAAGTTTCTGTCTACGGTTGTCATAAGGTGATACGGAAGCCTGTACGTCCAGTTACCCTCCGCAACGCCGGGGATATTCATACGCGTATCGCCGCCGTAGCCGAGCATATCCTGATACGGCAAAACTACGAGCGATGACGACGACATCATAAGCGTTTTTATTATCGCTTTGGTAGAGCCGCAATCTGGACCGCCCGCACCCCAGCCCGCGCCCTTAAAGCCGCAGTATTTCAGCACGTAATTGCGCGCACCCTCGTTCAGCTCGTACAGCCAACCGAGCGTAGTATTGTTGTCGTGCGTTCCCGTATACGCCACGGTGTTCACTTCATAGCGGTAAGGCACGTGCGAGCTTGGCGTTCCGTCAAAGCCGAATTGGAACACTCTCATTGTTGGAATACCTGTGCCGTCAATATACTCTCTGCACTCGTCGTCGATAAGCCCCAAATCCTCGGCAATGAACAGCGCGTCTTTGTTGTCCGCTTGTACGAGGCTTACCAAATCGTCGGCAGGCCCCTTCTTCCAGACTCCGTTCGCGGCGGTGTCATAGTCGCGCGCAGGTATTGAGAAATAATTGTAGAACGCGCGGAAGTGGTCGAGTCTAAGCGCGTCGTACAGCTCCATACAATGCGTAATTCTCGCGCGCCACCACTTGTAACCATTCTTTTTCATATGCTCGAAATCGTACAGGCAGTTACCCCATACCTGTCCCGTCTTTGAGAACGCGTCCGGCGGAACTCCCGCGATAGCCTTTGGCAGTAGCTTTTCGTCAAGCTGAAACGCCTCGGGATTAGCCCATACGTCTACGCTGTCAGTTGCGACGTAAAACGGAAGGTCTCCGATTATCTCCACACCCCTTGCGTTTACTCTCGCCTTCAAATCATTCCACTGTCTGAAAAACTCGTACTGCTCGAATACGTAAAAATCTATATCTTCCTTAAACTCTTCTCTCGCCTGCTTCAAGTCCTTTTCGCGGCGGAACTTCAAGCCGTCCTCCCATCTCCACCAAGCGGTTGAGTGAACGGCGGCAAGGGACATAAACAGCGCGTAGTCCTCTATCCAATGCGCTTGCTTGCGCCTGAACTCGTCTATACGCTTCTGTACCTCTCCGTTCACGCGCGAGAAGGCGATTCTCAAAAATCTCTCCGTATTTATACGCGCAAAGTCGTAGTCCGTCTTGTATGGCTCGCCGTGATACTTTGAAGCGTTCACCTCGTCGGCGGTCAGAAGTCCTTCCTTTTCAAGCTCGGCAGGACAAATGTACAGACGGTTGCCCGCATACGTGGATATACCCGAATACGGCGAATTTCCACAGCCTATCGTAGTGATAGGCAGCACCTGCCACCAATGGAAGCCCATATCCACCGCGATATCCACGAACGCGTCCGCGTCGCGGGAAAAACAGCCTATTCCGTACTCCGATGGCAAGGACGATACGTTGAGCAATATGCCCGACGCTCTGTCAAACTGATTGTATTTCTTTTGCATATCTTCCTCAATAATGCCGCCGCTACGCGTACTTATATGCGTTTTCACGCAATCATTTCCGCCGCGCCGTACACTATATGTATATTCGTTTTTCTCAAAGGTCGCACTTAAACGGACAATATAGCCGCTTTAAGTCCGATTAGTTGTTTTTATCGTATATGTATTTCAGCCCTTTAAGCGCAAGCGCTCTATCGACTACGCTGAATAATGACGGCTCCGTTTCTGCAACGATTTCGCTAAGTCCGCCTGTCGCAACCACCTTTGCCCCCTTCATCTCGGGAAGCTCACGATATCTTTCAACCATATACTTCACAAGCCCCGTGTAGCCGTAAATTATGCCGCTTTGCATACAGCTTCGCGTATCGCGCCCCACTATGTTGTGAGGAGAAGTAAGCTCTATCCTCGGAAGCTTCGCCGCAGTCGTCACAAGCGACTCCGTTGCAGTCATAATACCGGGAGCAATCGCGCCGCCTATAAACTTGCCGTCACCCGTGACAAGATTGAACGTCGTTGCCGAGCCGAAGTCCACTTCAATCACAGGACCGCCGTAAAAATGATACGCCGCCGCCGCACCTACGATTCTGTCCGTGCCAAGCTCGGACGGATGGTCGTAGCAAAGCTCGATGCCCGTATCCGTCGTATGCGATACGCAAAGAGGCTTGCGGTGCAGATAGTAGTCGCACATATGCTCCACCGTGTAGTTGAGCGCAGGTGCAACCGACGACATCACCGCCGCGGTTATATCATTAAAGCTTACGCCGCACTGCTTCAACAAATCGTAAAGCACCATACCGTACTCGTCAGCGGTGCGGTACGCCTTTGTGGAAACCCTCCACGACGCAACGGGCTTATCTCCGTCAAACACGCCTATCTTCACGTTCGTATTGCCGATATCCATTGTAAGAAGCATATTCTCTCCAAGCGCTAATAGCGCGCCGTATAAAGTCGGTTACGCTTAGTATATCAAATTACTTTACTATTATCAAGACCAATTAAGTTAAGAAAGTTTCTTATTGCCAACATTTGTGTACCTTAAATGAAATAACCCCCTCTTTCCCTTCGGGCTTTTCTCCCACCACTCGGAAAGCCAACGCTTTCTATACTGGGATACATCGCTCGCGGGGGAGACAATCGGCGCTCGCCTACCGCC
>CAMWIB010000102.1 GCA_947174215.1 uncultured Clostridia bacterium | reverse complement strand
CCCCCCCCTTGTTTTTTTCAAGCATAAGACGGCATAAGAGATGTAGATATGTCTCGTTGGCTCGGAGAGGTGTATCAGAGACAGGAGTACGAGTTCGCCCGGCTTTAAGCCTCTCGACTTTCTGTCAAAGCGTTCAAAGCCCGTGCGGACTACTCTTCCGAAGCCCTTGCCCTTTTGAACCGCCTCTATATCGTTTATCGCCTTTGCAAACGGTGCGTCTGCCCACCCCTTTTCGCTGTTCTGTTCGGACAGCTTGTACACGAGCCTTTCCGCATTTGCAAGCGCTTCCTTGCCGTCCTGACTTTCATAACCGCTCTTTGCAATCTCGTTACCTGCGTGAATAACGCGGCGGATAAGACCGTCACGCTTGACGATATCCGCATAATACTCGCCGTTTGCGGCGGATACCACGCCCTCTGCAAGCTCGCTGAGATACGCGATTGAACCAATCTCGTCAAGCTTTCCGTTGAGTTCAAGTCTGTCGGCAACCGTAAGCATATCAATCGGCTTTGACTCGCCCTGCATCTCCTTCATCACGCCGAATATAGTTCTGTTCGCCGCGATGAAAAAGTCGTCAACGCTCAACATAGGTATAAGCGTAGACGCCGCATTGTCGTCAATGAGTATTGCACCGAGTACGGAAGCCTCCGCCTCGACGTTGTTCGGCATACCTCTGCTCACTCGCTTTTCTTCTTTTTCTTTTGCCATACCTTTCCCTTTATAGCAAGCGACACACCAAGCAGTCCTACTGCAAAGATGATGACGCAAGCAATCAACATTGTATACCAGCTTGCCGCATTTTGTGAGGTGAGATGAAGGTGGAAGGTCTGCGCCTCGGCGTCCTCGCTAAGCTCGAACAAATGAACATACTTCCCATTACTTCTCACCACTCTCTCGGCGTCGCTGTTTATAGATTTATAGATTGTATCATATCTGAATACGATTTTCAAGCTGTCATATTCCACGTCCTCGTGAAAATACATATCCTCTGTCACATGTTCGTAAATCTCCGAGCATAGTGCTTCGGAAGGCACGGAAATTACGACGTCCTGAGCGTTATACCAAGTGTTCTTCGCATAAAACGAGGACTCCCAACCTATCGAAGTTTCAAGCATATTTTTCTCGTCACCCGACAGCATAACGTAGGCGTACATCTCCGTTCCCTCACTGGGATATGCAAGCGACAGATATACGTTATACTCCCTTTGTGACACCTCGGGTTCATTCTTCTGAGAGTTGCACGCGGATAACGCAACTACGCAAAAGAGGCAAATCATCATAAGAATTGCCGTATATAAAACACCTCTTTTGCCGTTTTCTCCGCTTCTTGTCATACTCGATTCACGCCCGCTCCCGCGACATAATAATTAAAGACCAAGACTCTTTTCAAGCTCTTCGAGCGTTGACGTAAATTCCGCCATAGCGGTCTTGTACGGCTCGTCGCTTTCAAGGTCTACGCCCGCAAGCTTGATTATGTCAAGCGGCGCCATACTTCCGCCCGCCGACAGGAACTGCTTATACTTTTCAAAATACTCGCTACCCTGATTCAATATCTTGTTGGCGATTGAGATTGCCGTCGTGATACCCGTAGCGTACTTATACACGTAATAGCTCGAATAGAAGTGCGGTATTCTCGCCCACTCGTAGCGAATGAGGTCGTTATGCTCAACGGCTCTTCCGTAATACTTCTTGTTGAGTTCGTAATACATCTCGCTCATATGGTCCGCAGTCAACGGCTCGCCCCTCTCTACGCATTCGTGCGCAAGCACTTCAAACTCGCTGAACATCGTCTGTCTGAACAGAGTCGTGCGGAACATATCAAGATAGTACGACAAAAGGAAATTTCTGAAATCGCCGGTAGCCGTTTTGAGCAAATGTTTGAGAAGCAAGACCTCGTTCACGGTAGAGGCTATCTCGGCAACGAATATGACATACTGCGCCTTCTGCTCAGGCTGAGTGGTGTTCGAATAGTGGCTGTGCATTGCGTGTCCCATCTCGTGCGCTATTGTGAACACTCCGTTTACCGTCGGTTGGTAGTTGAGCAGTACGAAGGGATGTACTCCGAATACTCCCCATGCATATGCGCCGCTACGCTTGCCCTTGCCCTCGTATGCGTCTACCCAACCGTTATCGAATGCGCCCGCAAGCACGGAGCTGTACTCCTCGCCCATAACGCTAAGCGCTTCCTTGACGAGCTTCACCGCATCGTCATATTCAAGCGCGATATCCTGTTCGGGAACGAACGGCACGTGCAAGTCGTACATATTGAGAGTTTTCACACCGAGTGCGCGCTTACGAAGAGCAATGTACTTGTGCAATGCCTTTGTGCCCTCTCCAACCGCTTCAAGTAGTTTCTTATAGCAGGTTGACGGCACTTCCTCGTTGTACATAGCGTAATCAAGCGCGCTTGCAAATCCGCGTACCTTTGCGTAGAACCAATCCTTCTTTACGTTGCCAGCATAGTTTGCAGACAGCATATTGATATGATTTTTGTATGCGTTAAACATACTCTCGAATGCGTCCTTTCTCACACGCTGGTCAGGATTGTGCAGAAGAAGTCCGTACGCACCGTGGCTCATCTCCACCTTCTCGCCCTTCTCGTCGGTGACAGGCTCAAACTTTATGTCTGCATTATCAAACATACCAAACACATCGTAACTGGTGTTTGAAAACAGTCCGACCTCTCCGAGTAGCTTTTCCTCCTGCTTTGAAAGAATTATGTCCTTACTGCGCAAAATCTCCTAGAAGTAAACGTCGTAGTCTGAAAATCGCTTTGACTCAATCAGGCTTTTGAGCTTCTCTGTGGAAAACTCCGAAATTTCGGGGTTGATGTACGATGCAAGCGAGGAATACCTTACGTCGAGCATTTCCACCCTCGTTGCCATTGCCTGATAGTTTCCGTTTGCGGTGTTCTCGTCAAGGTGCATTCTCGCATACGCATAGAGCTTACCCATATTTGAAGAAAGCTCCGACTGTAAAGAAAGACACTCGAACAACGTATCCTCATCGCTTAGTCTATCGGCATACTGCGCAATCTTTGGCAAGCGCTCTTCCGTTGCGAAAAAGCACTCTTCCCACTCTTCTTCGTTTGCAAAAATGTCGCTGAGCTTCCACTGATATTTTGAGTCTACCTGATTTCTGTCATATATCATTTTTTACCTCTTGAATTGTTTTGTATGGTGCCACTAATTCCTTTTGATATTGGTATTAGTGTGTGATTTGCAATTAGCTGTGCTTATTTAATATTTTATTTCGCAAAATGTGGCAATTCACTTGCCGCATTTTGCACCTTATGCGTTTGCGCTCACAGCAAAACTCATTGCCGCACAACTACTCCACAAATAACGTGTTATCGGCAAACTCCGCATCACAAGTAACACGAATTCCGAGCTTACGCAAAAGCTTTTCGTCTGACTTACTCAAAATGTGCGAAGAATGCGCTTCGCAATTTTCAAGTGCGGAAAGCTGTTCAAGCGCACTTGCCGCGTTAGCGTCGTTAGCGGCGCATATTGACAGCGAAAGCAACGCTTCTTCAAGCGTAAGCGTGTTGCGCTTCTCTTTGAGTATCTTCGTCTTTAAGTCCTGAATAGGTCCTATGACGTACGGAGATATGAGCTTTTGTCTGTCGTTCATACCCGCAAGTATCTTGACTGAGTTGAAAATACACGCCGCCGCCGCACTCATCTTCGCGCTGTTCTTGCCTGTGACTATTCTTCCGTCGGGAAGCTCCAATGCAATGGCTCCCTTGAAGTCGTTTGCCTCGTTCTTTTTGCGGGCGGCTTCTACGACCTTTCTATCCGAAAGATTTATGCCGAGCTTAGACATCAGGAACTCCAAGCGGCTGACCGTATCGGGATTGCCTGCGCCTACCTTCAAATCGCAAAGCGCCTTGCTGTATCTGCTGATAATCTCCTGCTTGGACGCTTCACAGCACGCCTCGTCGTCAACGATACAGTAGCCAGCCATATTCACGCCCATATCCGTTGGCGACTTATAAATGCACTCCTTGCCCGTTATCTTTTCAAGAATACTATGTACGACTGGGAACACTTCTATATCTCGGTTATAGTTGACGGTTATCTCGCCGTATGCGTCAAGATGGAAGTTGTCCACTTTATTGACGTCCTGCAAGTCCGCAGTTGCCGCTTCGTATGCCACGTTCACTGGGTGGTTGAGAGGCAGATTCCATATCGGGAAGGTTTCAAACTTAGCGTAGCCCGCCTGCACTCCGCGCTTGTTCTCGTGATAGAGCTGAGAAAGACAGGTCGCAAGCTTTCCGCTTCCCGGACCGGGGGCTGTCATAACTACGAGCGGACGGGTTGTGGGGATATACGGATTCGCGCCGTAGCCCTCGTCGGACACGATTGTGTCAATCTCGTGAGGATAGCCCTTCGTCGGACGGTGGATATACACCTTTATACCGCGGTTTTCAAGCTTGCGCTGATACGCAACGGCACCCTGCTGGTCAGTAAACATAGTTATGACTACGCAGTTGATGTATATGCCCATCGCGGATATGTTGTCAATCATACGCTCGACCTCGCTACCGTAGGTGATGCCGTAGTCCGCGCGAATCTTGTTGCGCTCTATGGCGTTTGCGTTGATACATATCACAAGCTCCGCCTTGTCGCGTAGCTTTTGCAAAAGCTTTATCTTCGCCGCCTTATCGAACCCCGGCAGTACTCTTGCCGCGTGCAAGTCGTCAAACAGCTTGCCGCCGAATTCCAAATACAGCTTATCAAAGTGGCTGATGCGCTCAATGATATGCTCGGATTGCTTTTTCATATACATTTTGCTGTCAAAACCTTGTTTGTACATCTTTGTATCCTCTGTGCTTTTATTTCTTTATTGTTTTATTGTTTTTTAATTGTTTTACTTTTTACCGCTTTTGCCGCTCAGACTATTATAAAGCGTTTTGCTTGGCGCGGATTTCCTTTTCTCTTATTTTTTTGCTTTCCTTACAAAATTTTATATCGCCCAAGTTATTTAGTCTGTCTTGCCGAACGGTGCGACGACCTCTATCGTCG
>CAMWIB010000101.1 GCA_947174215.1 uncultured Clostridia bacterium | reverse complement strand
CGCCTACCGCCATATTCCACTCTTTATTCCACTCGGTCGCAGACGAAATAAACAATACTCGTCTGCTTCCTTGTACTTTGTTGCACTTACTTCACTTCATCTTACCACAACAGTCTTGCAATGAAATATGCTGTCCAATCAAGCGAGCGAACGTCGGCTCGGCACTCAATTAGCGCGCGCCCTGCACGCGCGGTGCAGTCCCTTGAACGGCTGCTCGTCGTGTTCACATCCAACCAAGCTGTCGATTACGCTTATCAGTCAACTTTTAATATAAAAAATGCGAGAAGTGGATTCTCGCATTTTACATAATAAAACTTATTAGGCTATTTAAGTAAAACCATAACTTAAAATTATAAATCAAAAGCACGGTTGATTACTCCACCTCCAAGGCAGACATCATCAACGTAGATAACGGCGTACTGCCCTGCCGCAATAGCGCGTTGCTTTTGCTCGAATACTATGCGGACGTCGCCGTTATCTTTAAGATATGCTCTTGCCTTTTGCAGAGGCTGACGGTGCTTAATGCGCACCTCGCAATCGAACTCGCGCGCGGGTGGCGGCGTGATGAAATTGAAGCTTTCCGTTTCAAGTGTGTTTTTGAAAAGTATATCGTCCTCACCTTGCGACACTATGAGCAAATTTTTTTCAACGTCCTTTGCAAGCACGAACCATCTTTCACCGTTGCCGTCCGCTAAGCCGCCTATGCCAAGCCCTCTGCGCTGACCTATGGTGTAGTAATAAACGCCGTTATGCCTACCTATAACCTTGCCGTCCTGCGTAACGATATCGCCCGCCTTCATAGGAATGTATTGGGACAAAAATTGTCTGAAATTGCGCTCGCCGATAAAGCATATGCCCGTGCTATCTTTCTTCTCTGCTACGGGTATGTCAAATTTGCGAGCCGCTTCACGGACCTCGGGCTTCGTCATATCACCGAGCGGGAAAATCACGTCGCGCAGTTGATGGGACGATACCTGATTGAGAAAATACGTCTGGTCCTTATTGTCGTCCTTTGCACGGAGTAGGTAATGCGTATCGCCGTCGTGGCGCACACGGCAGTAATGCCCCGTTGCGATGTAGTCCGCGCCCATCTCTCTTGCAAAATCGGCGAACGGTCCGAACTTCACCTCTCTGTTGCAAAGTACGTCGGGGTTAGGCGTTCTGCCCTTTTTATATTCTTCTACAAACAGCTTGAACACATTGTCCATATACTGCTTGGAGAAGTCCGACGAATAATACGGAATGCCAATCTTGTCGCAGATATTGCGTACGTCCGACCAATCCTCTTCGCCGGTACAGCAACCGCTTTGGTCCGTTTCCTTCCAGTTCGACATATAAAGCCCAACGACGTCATAGCCCTGCTCTTTGAGCAACGCCGCCGCTACCGCGGAATCAACTCCGCCGGACATTCCAACTATAACACGCTTATTTGACATAAACAGACCTTTATCACTCGATTCTGATAGTGTAATCATTTTGTTCGCGCATTTTATATAAAGCACATAACAATGACAAGTATACAAAACAATTTCTATCAACAGTCAAATTTTACCATCATTATTTCTTAAAGTAAAGTAAAAGCCGAATTATGCGGCTTATTAAAATCGCGCGTATACGCACTATTTATTTTTACATAGCTCGTCCTTATACGACATAATTATGTTACGTTTTAGAAACATTTGTGAAAAAATTCTGATATACTTTGATATTATAATTTATATTACATTAACCAAATTACAGCACGAGGTAAAACTATGAAGTTGTTTGACAGCGACACTGCACTTCCGAAATATTACGCGAATCACAAAAAAGTGCATGACTTGCTTGTGCCTATACTTGTTTTGATTATAAGCCCTATCATATCAATACTTATGTTCGCCACGAACGGCGCAAATCTCGTAAGTACGTCCATATCGAAGCTCGGTTGGCAGAACGATATGCTTGCCATAGTGTACATCTGGGGGTTAGTCAATCTATCCCTAATCTGCTACGTTTTGAAGCTTGCGCTTGACAACGGAAGCTACTCGAAATTCAGCAAGATACTGCTCTACTCGATATTCGGACTCGGGTGCGCAATACTGCTCGTCGGCCTGTCCATACCGTTCATCACAGACGAAGTACCACAGCATATGCTTATGCGTAAGATTCACAATGCATTTGCGACGGTCGGCTTTGTGATGTTCGTAATACTGCTTATCGCGCTCACCGTTATGACTTTATTCCGAAACAAGAAGCAGGCGCTTATAAGCTCGTGCGCGATGGCGTTCCTCATCATCACAGGCATATTCGCCGTACTCGAAGTGAACTCACCCGAGAAGGCAACCTTCATCACAGCCGCCGCACAGCTCTATATATTCGCTATGCTTGAAGTGCTTCTTGCGCTACAATACTTCCTCAATCAGTTCCTCAAAATCGACAGAATCGACAAAACAAGCGCGGGCGATATTGCATAATTTCCTCGACAAATCTTTGAAAACCATTTAGAATGGAAATATGCACTCGTAACTCAGTTGGATAGAGTGTCAGATTCCGATTCTGGATGCACGGGTTCGAATCCTGTCGGGTGCGCCAGCCTGAAAATGCACGTCGATATGACGTGCTTTTCTTGTTTAATGAACCAACAATATACTATTGCGCGATTTGCCTATTTTAAGGTAATAAGTAATAGTGAAGAAGTGTGGCGAACGTATTTTTCGTAAAACCATTATTAAAACTTACGCAGTTTACCTGTCTATATTTTTTGCTTTCCGGGTAAAAACCGTACAACGCATTATCAATATTTCGACGCGGTTCTACTCTTAAAACAAACGGAAGTTGAGCTGTACTATGTAGAAGTCTACAACTGATTGCTATTGACTTTCATATAGAAAAAATGATATGGTATAAATGTATTATAAATACAGAAAGGAGAATTATATTATGTCAAAAATAGTGCGCATTGGGCGCGACAATACCGAACAAGTCAGACGTAAAGTTACAGACGTCAACTGCCTTTGGAAGATGGGCGAGCTGGACAACGGTGAAGAGTGCCTTATTTTGAGTACGTACAACCCAAAAGCTAAAACAGGCTCCGTCAATCAAGTGTTACACATAACCCGCGATACGGCGGAAGCATTGATTGATATTTTCAATAATGAATTGCTTAACAAGTAATTGAGAAAGTACGTTTGATTGGTGTGTTTGCAATTCACATAGCGGGCATATTCTAAAATAGATTTTATACGCCAACCTAAAAGCCCTCATCGCATTTAAGGTGAGGGCTTTACACAAAACAAATATCGTTTAGACTTTATTTATTTAGATTTTTTATTAAAACAGCGTTTCAAAGAGTTTTACGTTGTCGTAGCCCGGGGAGAGTTCGCCGCTTTCGAATTTGTGGACGATTTCAACAACCTTATCGTTGAAGGGCGTAGGTACGCTGTGCTTTCTGCCGAACGCGCAGACAATGCCGTTTATACTGTCTATCTCGCAAGGTATGCCCTTTTCGATGTCTTGAAGCATACTTGCCTTCAAAAGCTTATGCTTCTTTATCGCAAGCGGAATTATCGCAAAGCTTATCTTTTTCTTGACCGCGCCCTTATAGTCCATAAGTTTTACGACGTCTTTGCCCTGTATCGGTTCAATCTTTATTTTAGCGGCGTTCGCCACGTCTATACATTCCTTGATTATTCTTTGAATTACTTTGCGACTTTCCTTATTCTCCGCAACGCCGCCGAACGTATCGCCGCATACGGCGCTCATTCCGCTGAACGCGCTGTTTATGAGAAGCTTAACCCATCTTGCACCAATGAAGTTTTCCTCAACGTCCACGTTACCCATTATGCTGAGAATGCGGACTATCTCGCCAAGCTTTGCACCCTTACCCTTAGAATAACTGCCTACGCTGAACGTAAGGCTTTCCTTTTGCGGCTCGGACGTGAGTTCGCTAACGCCGGGTTCAAGTCTTGTCGCACCCCAGCCCACCGCCGCACCGTACGTCCTGTCTGCGCCGATAAGTTCGGATATCTCCTGCTCAGGCAAGCCGTTTTGCAAGGTACATATCGCGCCGTCCTCTTTCAAGAACTGCGATATTTTTTGTATGGTTTGCTTATTGCCAATCTGCTTTGTGAGAAGGAAAATTATGTCGTACTTTTCCGTCGTTTCAGTATCAAGCACGGCGTGAACATTCTCGGTAAACTCCTCCTTTCCACGCACGACCGCGCCGTTTTCGTTCAAAGCTTTTACGCTCTTTGGGTTTCTGTCAACGATATCGAAATTCTCGCCGTTCTTTGCGAGATACGCGCTCAGAACAATTCCGAGCGAGCCTGCGCCATAAATTGCATATTTCATAGAAGCTACTCCAAAATCAATTCCGTTTTTCGTATTCCAGCCTTACGCGGTCTATTTCCGCATCCGACACGTGTTTGAGATATTTCTTTTCACCGATAAGAATTACGCCCACCGTTTTGAACAGTATTTCAATATCTGTAAACAGGTTCACGTTTTTGGTGTACATAACGTCATAATAGCTACGCTCTTTGCCGCTCAGATACACGTTGCCCTTGACCTGCGACAGACCGCTCATTCCCGGCTTGACGGCGAACTTCTGTGTTTCCCACGGCTCGTAGCACTCGATATGCACTGGCATAAACGGGCGCGGACCGATAAGGCTCATCTCGCCTTTTAAGACGTTTATCAACTGCAAAAACTCGTCAATCTTCCACTTGCGGATATACTTGCCTACCTTAGTCAGATTCTCGTTGTCGTCCCCGACGATAGGGTTGCTCGCGGACGTAGCTATATCGGTAGACAGCATCGTCCTGAACTTATAGCACATAAACGGCTTTTTGTCCTTGCCTACTCTCTCCTGCGTGAAAAACGCGCACCCCTTGCTGTCTAAGCGTATGACGATGCCTACGATAAGTAACGGCAAAAATAGGATTATAAGTCCTATCAAAGCAAGTACTCTATCCATTGCCGCCTTAAAGAATTTGTACATCGTAACCACTTTTTCTCTTATGTATTTTGCGCGTTATACGCCGATTGTTGCAATGCCATTTTAGCACACGGAAATTGTCATGTCAAAAATTTGTATCCAAGACTCCCGCTATTA
>CAMWIB010000100.1 GCA_947174215.1 uncultured Clostridia bacterium | reverse complement strand
GACCTGCATCCCCGATGAGTCAATCCACAATATGCCCTTCCCCGTAACCGTCGATATGGTTAAGGCGGCAATCAAGACGGCTGATAAGCTCGGTCACGATTTCAAATACGGCTGTGACTGCGGCTGCTGCTAATGGTCAGAATACTCTCCTGCTTCGGCAGGAGAGTATATTATTGATAACGTATAATTTATAGTCAAATAATAGTAAGTATTATAGAATTATAGGTTATATGTAATACATTCAATAAATATAAACTCAAAACAAAATAGCAAAGGCGCAAAAACGCTTATTGCATTGGATAAGGAGATAATTATGAAAAAGATTATGAACACCCCCGAGACCTTCGTATACGATATGTGTCACGGTCTTGCGGCGGCTCATCCCGAACTCGAATTTGTTGAAAAATACAAAATCGTCAAGAAGAAAGAAATCAACGGTGCTAAGGTTAGCCTTATTTCAGGTGGCGGTAGCGGTCACGAGCCTGCACACGCAGGTTTCGTCGGAAAAGGTATGCTTGACGCGGCTGTCTGCGGCGACGTATTCGCTTCACCCTCTCAGGTGCAGGTTTACAACGCTATCAAGAAATGCGCTACCGAAAAGGGCGTACTTCTCATCATCAAGAACTACTCCGGCGACTGCATGAACTTCAACAACGCTATGTACGACGCACAAGAGGACGGCATCAAGGTTGACGCAGTTTACGTCAACGACGATATCGCAGTTAAGGACTCCCTCTACACCGTCGGCCGCAGAGGCGTTGCGGGTACGGTTCTCGTACACAAGTGTGCAGGTGCGGCGGCTGAGCAAGGTATGGAGCTTGCAGAAGTCAAGCGCGTTGCAAATAAGGTCATCGAAAACGTTCGTTCCTTCGGCTTCGCTTTCACCTCCTGCACGGTTCCTGCGGCGGGTCACCCCACGTTTGAAATCGGCGATGACGAGATGGAATTCGGCGTAGGTATTCACGGCGAACCCGGTCGTTTCCGCGAGAAGATTGACTACTCTAAGGGTACATTCTCAGACGACCTCGCACGCAGAATCGTCACCGACCTCGAAGAGGACCTCGGTCTTAAAAAAGGCAAGGAAGTCGTTCTTCTTATCAACGGCTTCGGCGGCACTCCTATGCAGGAGCTTTACATCCTCAACAACTCCGTCACGAAGGCACTCGCAAAGGACGGCGTGAAGATTTACCGCACAATCGTCGGCAACTTCATGACTTCTATCGATATGGCAGGTGCTTCTATCACAGTTCTCCGCGTTGACAAGGAACTTAAAGAACTCGTTGACTACGCTGTTTCCACCCCTGCTCTCACTTGGGGTACGGCTATGACTGCTGAGGCAGAGGCGGCTCTCGAAGCAGTCAAGGCTATCGGCAAGGCACTCAACATCGCTCCGCAAGCGGCAGCGGCAGAGGCTCAGGTAAAGCCTCTCTTCGCAGACGAAGAGGACGATAAGAAGGCTGTCTACAAGGTAGAAGGCAAGCCCGTTGTTACGGAAACGATAAACACTGCCGCATTCGTAAAGATTGTTGACAAGATGGCTGATATCGTTATCGAGAACGAAGTACCCTTCTGCGAAGCTGACAAGATGGGCGACGGCGACTTCGGTATGTCTATCGCAAAAGGCTTCAAGCAATTGAAGGCTGACTGGAAGACCCGCAAGAAAGGCGACATCGGTGAGTTCCTCGTAAGCTGCTCCGAAATAATCAAGGAGTATTGCGGCGGCGCGTCCGGTCCTATCTGGGGTTCTGCGTTCAAGTATGCAGGTAAGGCAATGCTCGGCAAGACGGAAGTAAGCCTTGCTGACGTCGCTCTCCTCTTCATGGAAGCAAACCGCGGCGTATTCGAAACCGGCAAGAAGTCATTCGGCAAGGGTGCTGATATCGGCGACAAGACGCTTGTTGACGCATTGAAGCCCTGCGCACTCGCACTCACCAAGGCGGCAGAGGAAGGAAAGACTTTGAGAGAAGGTCTTGACCTCGGCGCTAAGGCGGCTCATGAAGGTGCAGAAGCAACCAAGACTCACGTTGCAACCCTCGGCAGAGCCGGCACGGTTGGTAAGCGCAGTATCGGTTATCCCGACGCAGGCGCACACGGTCTTGACGTCATCCTCAACGAGCTTGCGGCATTCATCAAGAAGATGTAATCCACCTACTCGCTAAACAACAACTCAAAAGCCCGTCCATTTGGACGGGCTTTATTTCTCACAATACATATCAAATTATAGAATATATAAATTCATACCAAATTTTATACGCACACTAATATATATAAATCAGATTTGATAAGTTTAGATAATCTGAAAACGCGAAATTTCTACAACTGAACACCGTTTATGCTTGCGCTTATCCCCTTCAACGCTTCAACCCAATTCGATACACCGCCGTCGGTTTTGCCCGTACGCAAGATGACCATATCGTTTGCAGGCGAGATGTAAAGTATCTGGTCGGACTTGCCCCACGCAATTATATCATAGCCTGCTCCATCAGACGGCGTGTAATACCACATATATTTGTAGCCGATGTTCTTGTTGGAAAGGAACGTACCCTTATAATCTTCACCGTTTATTTCTCCAAGTGTAGATACGTCAAGCCATTCGCGGCTTATAACCTGCTCTCCATTCCAATATCCGCCGTGTAGCACCATACTGCCGAGCTTTACAAAATCTATCGCACGGAAGTTAATTCCGCTCTCCATTTTCTCAAAGCCCGTTTTGTCGCTATCCAAGCTCCAAGACGCGTCATACTCTGCGCCAAGCTTTCCCCATATTTCACGCTCGAAAAACTCTGTAACGCTAACGCCCGTGCTACGCTCCAAAATTATGCCAAGCAGAAGCGGATGATAGTTGTTATAATGAAATTTGCCGCCATACTTATCCGTAAGCTTAGTATGTTTGAGAGCAAGGCTTCTCAAATCGTCATACCAGTACGTCAGCGAATCGTCGCCAAACCACAAGAATTTATCCTCGTCGTACACTATTTCCGAGCGCATAAGCAACAGCTCTTCAATTGTGGTTTTTCCTATCTCCTTGCCTTCAAATTCCGCAATGTAGTTTGATATAGGCTCGTCTACGCTCTTTATATATCCACCCTCAAACGCTTTGCCAATCAAAAGCGACACGACGGATTTTGCCATTGAAAATGACGTGTTTATCGAGCTTTCGTTATACCCGTTTGCGTACTGCTCGTATATGACTTTGTCATTTTTTACAATTATAAAAGAAGTCGTATCCGTATTTTTTACAAACTCACTTAAAGTCTTTTGCTTATTTCCATAATTGACGGATATATCTCCAATCGAAGCGTTTATAGCGCGCTCATAATGATAAGCATTATCGCTCTTTTGCATAACTCTTTCTGGAAAGATTTTGTAGTCGGTTATACTTGAATCCACGTGACCGAGAACGCGCCCTAAGAACGTCGGCGAGTACATTCCCATCGTCACGCAACACAATATGAAAAACGCCAAAAGAAAGGCGCATATCGGCGTCAACACACCTATGAGTATTTTATGCTTTCTACTCAATTTGTTTTTCATACATCCTACTACATTGCCAAGTCTAAGCGACCGCGCAATTTCTTATATCAATCCTTGTATATCAATCCTCGTCCGAAAGCGACAGCCATTCTTCTTCCAAGGGTTCAAGCTGTGTCGTCAACTCCAATATTATATTTTCAATTTCCGCAATCTTTTGATAGTCGGTATAAATAGCTGGGTCTTCACCCATTTGACGTTTTAACTCGTCAATTTTATCAGTTAAAACTTTCATTTTGCTTTCCAGCACGCCTATGCGGTGCAAGCGTTTGTTGCGCGCGGTAGACTCCGATATAGGCTTACCCTTCTTTACAATCGGTTTCTTCTGCTCCGCGCTGTCATCGTCTGAGGCGAATTTTTGCAATTCATAATCGGAATATTTGCCGTCAAAAATCTGCGCGTTGCCTTCCTCAAAAACGATAAGTCTATCGCAGATTCTGTTTATGAAATAGCGGTCGTGAGATACCGTAAGCACCGTACCCGTATACGCCGAAAGCATATTTTCAAGCGTTTCCTTGCCGATTATATCCATATGGTTTGTAGGCTCGTCGAGTATGAGAATATTCGGTCTTTTCTTAAATATCTTGCAGAGCGCAAGACGAACCTTCTCGCCGCCCGATAAGTCGCAAATCTGCTTAAACACGTCGTCGCCCGTAAATAGGAACGAGCCGAGCGTACTGCGCACCTCCGTGTCTGAAAGCAATGGGAATGCGTTATGAAAATCCTCCATAACCGTGAGCGTTGAAAAGCTCTGCGTAAGAGTCTGGTCAAAGTATCCGACTTCCGCGTGAAGCCCAAATGACGCACTGCCGCCAAGCGACGGAATAAGGTGCATAACGGTTTTTATAAGCGTGGATTTACCCGTACCGTTCTGCCCTATTATGCCGACCTTCTGTCCGCGTTTCACCGTCATATCGATATGCCCAAGCTGTCTGTCGTATCCAAACGAGAGGTCGCTAAGAACAATCGCTTTCTCAACTGTTTCGTGAACGGGCTGAAAGTTCGCTCTAAACGTGCTGTTGTCAAAGCCTACGGGCGTACCCACGTCGCCAATACGCTGTATCTGCTTTATCTTGGATTGAACCATTGCCGCCTTAGTCGCCTTATAACGGAAACGCTCAACGAGGGCGTTCAGTCGGTCTATTTCCTTTTTGCGCTGTATTGAGTCCTTCAACGCCTTATCGTAATTCTGCTGCTTCTGCACCATAAACGCGGAATAGTTGCCGCTATACCTCGTCGTTTCGCCGTACTCAACTTCGTACACAACGTTTACAATCTTATCGAGGAACATACGGTCGTGCGACACGATGATACAGGAATTCTTATATCCGATAAGATAGCGTTCAAGCCATTCTATCGCCTGCAAATCGAGGTGGTTGGTAGGCTCGTCGAGAAGTAAGACGTCGGGCTTTGACAGAAGCAGTCTAATTAGTGCGATTTTCGTGCGCTGTCCGCCCGAAAACTCTACAAGTCGCTTTTGCAAGTCACTATCTGTAAAGCCGAACTTCTTGACCGCCGTCATATACTCCTTTTTGTAGGTGTATCCACCCATACGCTCAAACTGCTCGCGTAGATTTGAATATATGCGGGT